>CABUVB010000004.1 GCA_902494815.1 uncultured Collinsella sp.
CGGGCGGCACGGGTTAACTTTTCGCTCGGTCAGGTCCTGCGCAAGACGAAAGCCACATTAAGTGGCTTTCTTTGCGTGCGGAATCTACGAAAAGTTAACCCGTACCGCCCGGCCAGGCCTAGGTTTACTTGCTTGCCGCCTAGATGGCGTCTTGAGTGTCTAGATACTTAGGCTGAATTAAATTGAACGAAGGGGGCTCCTTGTTGGCAAGGAGCCCCCTTCTGGTTTTGGTTACTTTGGAACTGTGGTTGCTTTTCTATTTCGCGTCGGCCCAGGTTATGCCGGTGCTGGCTTCGGCGATTAGGGGGACGCGGAGGTCTACTACGTGTTCCATGACGTCGCGGACCATGGTGGTCAGGCGCTCGACTTCATCGGTGGGGCACTCAAAGTCCAGTTCGTCGTGTACCTGCAAGATCATGTGGGCGGCAAAGCCCTCTTCTTCCAGGCGGCGGCTTACGCGGGCCATGGCGATCTTGATGATGTCGGCGGCGGTTCCCTGCATGGGGTGGTTCATGGCCGTGCGCTCGCCAAAGCCGCGGAGTTGCGGGTTTTTGGCCTTGAGCTCGGGAATATGGCGTCTGCGGCCATACATGGTCTCGGCGTAGCCCGTCTGCTTGGCGCGCGCCACTACGTTGTCGAGGAACGTACGCACGCCCGGGTAGGCCTCGTAGTAGCGGTCGATCATGTCGCGTGCCTCGGCCATCGAGATATGCAGCGACTGCGACAGGCCGTAAGCCTGCTGACCATACACGATGCCAAAGTTCACGGCCTTGGCGCGACTGCGCAGGTCGGGCGTTACCTCGAACACGGGAACGCCAAACACGCGCGCCGCCGTCTCGGCATGGAAGTCCTCGCCCTCGTTAAAGGCGCGCACCAAGTGCTCGTCACCCGAGAGATGCGCCAGCAGACGCAGCTCGATCTGCGAGTAGTCCACCGCCAAAAAGACGCTTCCCTCGCCTGCCGAAAACGCCGTCTTGACGGTACGACCCAGCTCCGAGCGCGTCGGGATGTTCTGCAGGTTCGGGTCGCTCGAGGACAGACGCCCCGTTGCTGTGATGGTCTGGTTGTACGTAGTGTGCACACGACCGTCACCACGGCGTAGCGGGCCCAGCGTGTCCAGATAGGTGGACTTGATTTTGGACTTCTCACGCCAGTCCAAAATCAGGCGCACGATCTCGTGGTCGCGGGCAAGGTCACTCAGCACCTTGGCGTTGGTCGAATAATAGCCGTGCTTAGTCTTCTTGAGGCCCTTGGTCGGAAGCCCCATCACATCAAAGAGCACATGCGACAGCTGCATGGGACTGCCAATATTAAAGGTCTCGTCACCCGCCAGGTCACGAATGCTGCGCTCGACCTCGGCAATCTGAGTCGCCAGGCCCTCGGACAGACTATGCAGACGGTCGGGGTCTACGAGCATGCCCGCGCGCTCCATCTTGGCAAGCACCGGCACAAGCGGCATCTCGATGCCGTCGAACACGTTGGTGGCGTTCTCACGGGCCATGCGGTCGCGCAGCGGTGCGACCAGCGCCAGCGTTAAGGCCGCCGTGCGAGCGGCGGGCGCGGGGGCGTCCTCGCCGGCACCCTCTGCACCGCGCGCCGCAGGCAGCGCCATCTGCAGATAGGTATCGGCCAGATACGCCTCATCGAACTCGGAGCGGTCGGAATCCAGCAGGTAGGCGGCAACCACGGTATCGAAGATGCGCGTGGAATCGACTGCCAGCGGGTCCATAAGCTCGGGCTCAGAAGAATCGATGGGCGAAAGCTCGTGCAACAGCGCCTTCATATCCGGGCTCGCCACGCGACCCTCCATAAACAGACGCGCGAGCACGCCGGCAATCACGCCGTGGACGAAGTTGAAGCCCTCAACCTCAGCCGCCGCACAGCAGTCGCCCTCCTCGAGCGCGAACAGGCCCTTGGACGTCGCCAGCCACAGCGTGCGCGTCAGTCCAAAGAGCGCGCCCTCTTCCTTGTCGTCGTCCACCACGGCGGCGACCCACTCGCCGGCATCAATCGCGCGGGAGACCTCAGCCGCAACGGCACCAAGCGCGTCAGCATCGCCGGCGGCTGAGCGAACCATAGCAGGTATCTCAAACACACTGGAGGCAGCAGCCCCGCCCTCGCCGCCGATCAGCGCCAAGAAACGGTTCTGCATGGCGGTGATACCAAGCGTACCCAGCGCCGCGGAAACCTCATCGGCAGAAAACGCCGGGAAGGACGTCGCCTCAAAGTCGAGCTCGACGGGCGCATCGGTGCGAATTGTCGCAACCTTGCGGCTCAGTAGTGCGTCATCGATGTGTGCACGCAGGTTCTCGCCCATCTTGCCCTTGACCTCGTCGGCATGCGCGATGACTTCGTCCAGGCTACCGTACTTCGCAATGAGCGCACTCGCCTTTTTGGGGCCGATGCCCGGTACGCCGGGGATGTTATCCGACGTGTCGCCCTTCAGACCGTAAAAATCGGGCACAAGCGCCGGCGTAATGCCGTGATACAGGTCATCCACGCTCTCGGGCGTCATAATCGCTACGTCGGACAGGCCCTTACGGGTCGAGACCACGTTGACGTGCTCGGTAACAAGCTGATACATGTCGCGATCACCGGTCACCAGCAGCATGTCACAGCCGGCCTGCTCGCCCAAGCGCGCCATGGTTCCCAGGATATCGTCGCCTTCCCAGCCCTCGGACTGCAGAATCGGCACGTTGAGCGCGGTGAGCAGCTCCTTAATCATAGGGAACTGCGCATGCAGATCGGGGTCCATGGGCGGGCGTTGCGCCTTATACTGCGGCAGCATCTCCATGCGCACGCGCGGCTTGCCCTTATCAAACGCCACGACCACGCCGTCGGGGTTAAAGGCATCGATCATCTTAAGAAACATGTTCAGGAAGCCGAAGATCGCGTTGGTGGGGCGACCGTCCGGCGCGTTCATAGTCGGCGGCACGGCGTGGAAGGCGCGATGCATGAGCGAGTTGCCGTCGATAACGGCAAAGGTGCGGCGCTTGTCAGACATATTGAATACCTCGCTTTAGGCTGGGCACGGTTTGCTCACTCCAGTTTACACGCTCCCCGCCCCGCGGCCACCTCACATCAAGCTCCCCCGCCACCGTGAGCCCGCGCGTGATACGATGGCTCACGGTACATCAACCAGCACGATCGATCCGAAAGGAGCCTGCGTCATGGAGCGTCCCTGCGCATGGAAAAAGTACACGCCACAGCAAATCGAAGAGCTCGAGGAGCTTTGCCGCGGCTATAAGCAGTTTTTGAGTGAGAACAAAACCGAGCGCCTGTGCGTCAAGGCCGGCATCAAGATGGCCGAGGAGGCGGGATACGTCGACCTGGAGACCGTAATCGCCGAAGGCCGCGAGCTCAAGGCAGGCGACAAGGTGTATGCCGCTAACCACGGCAAGGACCTTATGCTCGTCAACCTGGGCACCGACCCGCTCGAGCAGGGCTTTAACATCCTGGGCGCGCACGTGGACTCGCCGCGCCTGGACCTTAAGCAGAACCCCGCCTTCGAGGCCGGCGACATGGCTTATCTCGACACGCACTACTACGGCGGCGTCAAGAGCTACCACTGGGTGGCCTCCCCGCTCGCACTCGTGGGCGTCATCTGCAAAAAGGACGGCACCACCGTCGACATCAATATCGGCGACAAGGCCGACGACCCGGTCTTTACCATCTCCGACCTACTGATCCATCTCTCGAGCGAGCAGATGGCCAAGCCCGCCAAGGACGCCGTCGACGCCGAGATTCTCGACGTGATCGTGGGCGGCCGTCCCGTCAAGTTCGATGAGGACGACATGGACGCTTCCAAGGAGCCCGTCAAGCAGATGTTCTTGGACATCCTCAAAGAGCAGTACGGCGTCGAGGAGGAGGACTTCCTCTCCGCCGAGATCGAGGTCGTGCCCGCCGGCCCCGCCCGCGACATGGGCCTCGACCGCTCCATGATTCTGGGCTATGGCCATGACGACCGCGTCTGTGCCTACCCGTCCATGCTCGCCCAGATTAATGTGGCCAATGTCGAGCGCACGAGCATCACGCTCATCGTCGACAAGGAGGAAATTGGCTCCGTAGGCGCCACCGGCATGACAAGCCGCTTCTTCGAGAACACCGTCGCCGAGATCATGACGCTCGCCGGCGAGGATAGCCCGCTGGCCCTGCGCCGCGCACTCGCCCGCAGCCGCATGCTCTCCTCCGACGTGTCCGCCGGCTTCGACCCGGGCTATGCCGGCAAGTTCGAGACCAAAAACGCCGCCTTTATGGGTCGCGGCCTGTGCTTTAACAAGTACACGGGCAGCCGCGGCAAGGGTGGCTCCAACGACGCCGACGCCGAGTATGTGGCCCTCATCCGCGACATCATGGACGAGGCGGGCGTGGACTTCCAGACCTGCGAGCTCGGCCGCGTCAACGCTGGTGGCGGCGGCACCATCGCCTACATCATGGCCAAGTACGGCATGAACGTCATCGACTCCGGCGTTGCCGTCCTGTCCATGCACGCCCTGTGGGAGGTCGCCAACAAGGCCGATATCTACGAGGCCTATCGCGGCTACAAGGCCTTCATCGAGCGAGCCTAACCAACCCTTCATCAGTTGCGGTGAAATACGGACTAAACTGGCCCATAAACGGCCAAAACAGACCGTATTCCACCGCAACTTTTTTGGCAGAGGAGAGTCCATGCTGCAGGTCATCATTTCGCCCGCCAAGCAGATGCGCGCGGCCCAAGATGCTTTTGAAGTCCTGGGCATCCCACCCTTTGTGCGCGAGACGGCTCGCCTCCACCGCGCACTGCTAGATATCGAGCGGAATGAAGGCAGCGGCGGCCTGCAGGCGCTGTGGAACGTGAGTGACAAACTGCTGGGACCTTGCCTCAACACACTGCATGAGTTCGGGCCCATCCTGAAAAGCGGCGATCTCGACAATCCCGCACTCGCCCGTCACCTCTCCCCTGCCGTCATGTCCTATCACGGCATTCAATACCAGAGCATGGCACCCGAGGTGATGGATTCCGCACAGCTCGCATGGCTGCAAGACCATCTGTGGATCCTCTCCGGCCTCTACGGGTGCGTTCGTCCCTTTCATGCCGTCGAACCGTATCGGCTGGAGATGGGCGCGAAGCTTGCCGTCGACGATGCCCGAGACCTCTACGCGTTTTGGAGCGACAAGCTCGCGCGGGCTATCGCCCCGGCAGGCTCAAACACCACGATCGTCAACCTCGCCAGCGTAGAGTATGCCAAAGCCGTTCTGCCCCACCTCGCGGGCGACGCCACAGCCGTCACGTGCCTCTTTGGCGAGGGTATCCGCAACGGGAAGCCCATCCAACGGTCGACCGCCAGCAAAAAGGCGCGCGGCTCCATGGTGCGGTGGATGGCAGAAAACAAACTCGAGGATGTAAGCGAACTTACCGCATTCAACATCGGCTATCGGCACATCCCCGAGCTTTCAGACAAAAACACTCTGGTATTCATGAACGTGCAGGCACAATAGACCCGCTGTTTCCAAACACCCCGCTATTCCGCCAAGCCGTCTGCCTTGGCGATCTCGCTTGTCGAGCCATCTTGGTAGGTAATCTTAACGTGCTCCACCTCGGATGCCACAGCGCCCGCCGGGGGCTCCAGGCGCCATTCCGTCAGCGCAATGTCCATGGTCGTGGGCACGTTCCCCTGATCTTTGAGCTTCACCGTGAGCGTTTTGAGCGCCGCATCAAACGCCACGCGTTCGATTTCTTCACCCGGAATGGATCCGCCACTCAGCTGCAACTGCACAAACTCGTCGTGCGGATACCAATAGTCTCCCGGCGCGGCCACTGTGTTACCGCCAGCGACCTTCACCGTCATAATCGGCAGGGCATCGTCGGCCTCAAACTCCCAGGCAGCGCCGCCGCGACCGCCAAACGTCCAAATACAAAAGGCAATCACCAGCACGGCAAGCACCGCAAAACCAATCGCGACCAACCCATGGTGCGCACGGCCCTCCTCGGCCGATATGTCCCATTGTGTCTCTCGATATAGATGCTTGTCTTCCATGTACGCCTCCCCACAGGCACGCTCGTTAGGCCAATCGTACCCATTCGAGCTATACTTGAGCCCATTACATAAACGGGGAGCTTGCAGGACAAGACGGCAGGCTGAGACTGGGCGCGCCCGCCCTGACCCGCAAACCTGATATGGGTAATGCCAACGAAGGGAGCCGTGCCAATGAGCACACAGACCGAGCCCAAGCTCGTCACGCAAATCGACTTCGCCCGTGCCGGGCAGATCACGCCGCAGATGAAGGAAGTCGCCGAGCGCGAGCATCGCGACCCCGAGTACATCCGCGAGCGCGTGGCCGACGGCCGCATCGCCATTCCCGCCAACATCGTGCATATCAAAAAGGGCATGCGCGCCTTTGGCGTCGGTGAGGGCCTGTCCACCAAGGTCAACGTCAACCTGGGCATCTCGGGCGACAAGGCCGATGCCGCCGAGGAATGGAAGAAGGTCAAGATCGCTGAGGACTTTGGCGCCGACGCCATCATGGACCTCTCCAACTCGGGCAAGACGCGTCAGTTCCGCCAGCAGCTCATCGACGAGACCCCGCTCATGGTGGGCACCGTCCCCATGTACGACGCCATCGGCTACATGGAAAAGCCGCTGGTCAAGCTTACCAAGGACGACCTGTTCGAGGTCGTGCGCGCGCACGCCGAGGACGGCGTGGACTTTATGACCATCCACTGCGGCATCAACAAGTCGGTCACCAAGACCTTTAAGGAGACCGGCCGCCTCATGAACATCGTGAGCCGCGGCGGCTCGCTGCTGTTTGGTTGGATGGAGGTCACCGGCAACGAGAACCCCTTCTATGAGTTCTACGATGAGTTGCTCGAGATTTGCCACGAGTACGACGTGACGATTTCGCTCGGCGACTCCTGCCGCCCGGGCTGCCTCTACGACTCCAACGACGCCACCGAGACCGCCGAGATGATCGAGCTGGGCAAGCTATGCAAGCGTGCTTGGGCCGCCGGCGTCCAGGTCATGGTCGAGGGCCCGGGTCACATGGCGCTCGACGAGATCGCCGCCAACATGAAACTGCAGAAGCGCCTGTGCCACAACGCTCCGTTCTATGTGCTCGGGCCGCTGGTGACCGATATTGGCGTGGGTTACGACCACATCACCGCCGCCATCGGCGGCGCCATCTCCGCGAGCTCCGGCGCCGACTTCCTGTGCTACGTGACGCCGGCCGAGCACCTATGCCTGCCTAACGCCCAGGACGCGCTCGACGGCCTCATGGCCACTAAGATTGCCGCGCACGCCGCCGATATCGCCAAGAAGGTGCCGCACGCCCGCGACATGGACGACAAGATGGGCCAGGCACGCCGCAAGCTCGATTGGGACGCCATGTGGAAGTGCGCACTCGACCCGGTTACGGGCAAGAAGCGCTACGAGGAGTCCCCCGCCGCCACCGAAGGCACTTGCACCATGTGTGGCAAGATGTGTGCCGTCCGCACCGTCAACAAGATTTTCGAGGGCACCACGATCGACCTCGGCATGGAGGACTAGCCCTGTCGCCGCGGCCGCTTCTGGCGGCGAGCTGGTGCCTGTCAATTGTTGACGTGTGAACATTTGCTTGCATTTGCGTAAAGATTGCATCGCCCGCCCGGGTTCGACATAGAGTCGGCCCGGGCATCATTATAATGCTGGCTTATAGACCCATTTGATTCCGACCGAACAAGGGAGCGAACATGGATCGCAGTAAGGTACCTGCCGTTCTATCCATCGCAGGATCCGATTCCAGCGGTGGCGCCGGCATTCAGGCCGACATCAAGACCATCACGGCGCACCGCCTGTATGCCGAGACGGCCATCACCGCCATCACCGCACAGAACACCTTGGGCGTCACCGCCGTACAGGATATCTCGCCAGATATCGTAGCCGCGCAAATTGACGCCGTTTTTGACGATATCCGCCCGAACGCCGTCAAGATCGGCATGGTTTCTTCTGTCGAGATTATCGAAGTCATCGCCGACCGCTTGAGCGCCTGGAACGCAACAAACGTGGTCGTCGACCCCGTCATGGTAGCCACCTCGGGCGCACGGCTGATTGCCGAAGATGCCGCCGAGGCGCTCACCCGCCGCCTGTTCCCGCTGGCGACCGTCATCACGCCCAATATTCCCGAGGCCATGGCCCTGCTCGACTACGAGGTCGACTCCGAGCGCACGCAGCAAAATGCTGCCATGCTCCTCACCCGCCGCTTTGGTTGCGCGTCTCTCGTTAAGGGCGGGCATTTTGTCAACGAGGCCAACGATGTGCTAGCAGAGCCCGCGCCGCTCGATGACGAAGGCAACCACCTGGGCGATCCGCTCACCACGTGGTTCCGCCACAAGCGCATCGAGACCGGCAACACGCATGGCACCGGTTGCACGCTCTCGTCCGCCATCGCCTGCGCGCTGGCCCAGGGCATGGATCTTGCCGACGCCGTCAACGCCGGCAAGGCCTACCTAACCGGCGCTCTCGCCGCCGGCTTTGACATGGGCAAAGGCTCCGGCCCCGTTAACCATATGTGGCAGTATTAAGACTCGCAGTTCAAAACCACCGCAAAGGGGACAGGCACCTTTGCGGTGGTTCCCACAAACATCTCGATCTGTAACAGTTAGAGTCCATTTTTCGGCCCACCTGTTACAAATCGAGACATCCAAATTCCATTGAGAAGATAATCTCGATGTGTAACATTAACTCGGCAAAATCGACCCTAGATGTTACAGATCGAGACAAACGACCGATATCGACCTAAAATAATCTCAATCTGTAACATCTAGCCCGTTTTCGGCCTTACAACTGTTACAGATCAAGACAAATCAACGAAACAAGCCACCGCAAGGAGAACTATTGTGGTGGTTTGGGGCCGTGCTACTCACCGAGCATCTCTTGGAGCTTGGCCGCCACGGCGTGACCCAGGCTCTCATGGCTTTCGGGCATCATATGCAGATAGTCGATATCGCCCGGCTCGGCAAACTCCGCTGCATTCAAAAAGTCGCAGCCAAACTGCTCGGCTACGTGCGCATAGTATTCAGCAAAATGCTCCGAGGCCTCGACGGAACGCTCGTCAAAATCGGTCATATATACATCGGCGATTTGCGGCTTGATCTTGATAGGTGCCATCAGCAGAATACGCGGGCAGGGTGCGGCATTGGTCCAGGGAAATGCACGCACCGCGCGAATCAGCGCCATGGTGCCACGGGCAATATCGGAGGCCGTCACACCAAAGACCGTCTTGCAATCGTTGGTTCCCAGCATAATAACGATCGCATCCAGCGGCTTATGGGCCTCGAGCAGCATCGGCAGTGCGCGGATGCCGTTAAGATTGGTGTTCAGATGGCACATGTCGTCGCGTACCGTCGTGCGGCCGTTGAGGCCTTCTTCAATTACATGCCAGCCCTCGCCTAAGTCACGTTGGGCCACGCCGCACCAGCGCACATCCTGCGCATAGCGCACCGCGGTGCCGTCGCGCATGCCCGCCGGATCGTAACCATAGGTGTTGCTGTCGCCAAAGCATAGAACGTTTTTCATCGTAAGCCCCTCGCTCAGTAAAAAACCGACGGAAGCAGCCTCTCCCGCCGGCTCGACCCATCTGTCAGCACGTACCGATTACAGGTACTTGCGCCAATCGTCCTCGTCCTCATCATCCTCGGTAGCAGCCTGGATCTGCTCGGCGGCGCGAGCTGCCGCAGCGCGAGCGGCAACCTGGGCATAGGACTCCTCGTTGCGCTCGGGGAAGTTTGCCAGCACGTGCTCGAACTTGGCAAAATCCTCATCCCAGCGCGTAGAAGGCACGGCAAAGAAGACTTGCTTGACCTTAAAGTCGCCCGACGCGAGCTCCTTGCGGAAGAGCTCGGCCACGGCCTCTGCGTCAAAGCCGTTGTTGTCGCAGCCCCAAGCGCCCAGCACGAGCTTCTCGCGACCTAGCTCGTCGCAGATGGCAAGCACAAAGCGAATGCGGTCGCGCAGGGCATCCAGCAGAGCATCGTCGCTCACGCGATACTCCTGGCGGGCGCGCTTAACGTTGGGCGCGGCGGCCACGATCACGTCGGCGTATGCATGCACGTGGTTGCGGTCGAAGCGCACCGCAGGCACCACCAGCGCACGGTTTCGGTAAAGCTCGCAGTTGATGTTGCGGCGACGGTTCTCGCCGTACCATTTGCGCTGCTTATCGAGAACGTTGTACAGATACGAATCGGCGCACAGCGTGGCCTCCTGGCCCAGATAACCCTGAATATAGCCACCGCCCGGATTGGTGAACGAGGCAAAGTCGAGCACGGCCATGTCGCAGAACTGCGCATAGCCTCGACCGTTATCCAGAATGGCCTGCGTGGCAGAGGCGTCGAGCACGGTGACCTCGGGCAGGACCGGAGCGGGCTCCTCGGCGGCAGGCGCGGACTCGGTCTCCGTGGCCTCCTCTGCGTGTGCAGGCTCGGCCGTAACCTCGGTCTCGGCGGACGCAACCTCAGCGGTCTCGGCCTCGGCGGCCTCAGACTCCTCGGCAACCTGTTCTTCGGTGGCCACAGCACTCTGAACCTTGGCCTTCATCGCCGAGACAAAGCCGGCAGGCATACCGTCAAACTCGCGAACACCGGCAAGCGAACGCTCGATATCCTTGGCGCACGCTTCGGACACAGTTGCCACGTGACGCTCGGCGGCCTTGGCACGGGCCTCGCGCTTGGGATTGGGCTGACCCGCTCGGTTGGACCTGCGGTTACGGTTCCTGTTGTCGACGTCTGCCATAAGTGGTCACCTTTCTCGGTCTCTGCCGCTATCGGCTTTTCCCATCCATGATACCCCGCCGCGTACAAAAAAGACGGCCCCGAAGGACCGCCTTTCGCATCGATTTGCACGCACGGCAAGCACCGCCGCAATTCGCCACTAGTCGCGACGGCCGAGGATGTTCAGAATGCGCAGGAACACGTTGATAATATCCACGAACAGGTTAGAGGCCATAAGCACGGCGTTGGGCAGCGTAGGCGGCACCGTCGTGGCAACATAGGTGTCGTAGCCAATGAAGCCGGCGAACACCACAATCACGATCAGGTCGGTGATGGACTGCGAAACGCCCATGAACATCAGCACGATCTCAACCAGAATAGTAGCGAGCAGAATGCCAAAACCGATGCCATATACGCGCTGGAAAAACTTGGGGAACGTCACACCCAAGGCGCCAAAGACAAAGGTGATGGCGGCCGTGGCGATAAAGGCAGTGTTGATGGTGGGCAGGTCGTAGTTGGCAAGGCCAAACGACGCGGTCAGGCCAAAGGTGCTCGCAAAGATTACGTAGCCCACAAGGGACAGGCCCACGGACTGCTTGCTGGCGGCGGCCGACATCATGACCATGCCGACGATGGTCAAAATAAATGAGCCAAAGACCAGCGGCAAAGCGGCGCCGCTCATCATCATGCGCGCAAACGACATGGTGCTCGTAAAGTAAGCACCGACGCCCATGGCGCAAAAGCCCAAAAAGATCAGGGCAGACATGACAAGGTTGTACGCGCGCGGCGACATCTCCTTGGCACGGCTTGCACCGGTCTCGATGGGGCCGTTCTGATAGCCCTGGATATCGTTCATACTTCGTCCTTTCAAAAAGCGCACGACAGCGCCGTAGGTGACAAGATTCCTGCCATTGTACCCGAATGCCGCACGTCCTTACCTACGGCGCTCGCCCTCAAGCGTACGATCAAAGGCCCAGACCCACCAACGCATCACGTGTGCCTGCGAGCCGTCTGCCCGCTCGCGCGTCTGGTCCTCCAGATACAACTCGGTCGCGTGCCCGCCAAAACGCACCTTATATGTTGCCGTACGGATGCCGTAGACCATCAGGCCAAACCCGGTGGTCGAGATAATTTCGTCGATCGTAAAACAACGGCCGTCGACCCAGCAGACGGTGACCGGCACGACCTGTCCGCCCGCGAGGATGCGGGCCACGACGTCCACATACTGCTTGTGCACGCGCCGAGTTTTGCCGTCTGTCTGTCGATATTCCATGCCTCCTATTATCGAACGCATGTTTGTATGTTGTAAAGCGAACAGACTGTGGTTTTGGAGTGTCGTAGTAATCGCACGTGTCCGCATGGCGTGTTAGCAAAAAGAACACCCGCGGTCAACAGGGCTAATATTCAATTTTAGTGCCAAAAAGTCCACTTCTCCCATCAGAACTCGGTAAAGAGACCCGCAGAAGGTGATACGATTTATCATGTTTTTGTAACGTGTCTGCAAACTTCGAGAAAGCCCATATATGGACGTAACGTTCTCAACCTTCCTCGGCCAAATTGTGTCGAACCCAGTCCTTGCCGTCACCGTGATCCTCGCGTTGGGTGCCATCTTCGTCAATGGATGGACCGACGCGCCCAACGCCATCGCGACCTGCGTCACTACGCGTTGCATGCCCGCCCGCGCCGCCATTCTCATGAGCGCCGCATTCAACTTCCTCGGCGTGCTCATCATGACGCACTTTAACGCGAGCGTCGCCAACACCATCTCACATATCGTCGACTTTGGCGGAAACAGCACCATGGCGCTCGCCTGCCTATGCGCGGCGCTGTTCTCCATCGTCGTCTACGGCGCCACAGCGTCGCGTTTTGGCATCCCCACCTCGCAAAGCCACAGCCTTATCGCCGGCCTGACCGGTGCCGCCATCGCCCTCGGCGGTGCGAGCAGCGTCAACGTCCACGAGTGGATGAAGGTCATCTACGGCCTGGCGCTCTCCATCGGCCTGGGCTTTGTCATGGGCTGGGTCCTGTGCAAGCTCGTCTCGATTCTTTTCGCCGCCGCCAACAGGCGACGTGCCAATGTCTTCTTTAAATACGCTCAGATCGCGAGCGCTGCGGCCATGAGCTTTATGCACGGCGCGCAGGATGGACAGAAGTTCATCGGCGTGCTCTTTTTAGGCGTGGCCTTTGCCAGCGGCCAGACGAGCGTCGGCGATGCAGGCATCCCCATCTGGATTATGCTGCTGTGCTCGGCCACTATGGGTATCGGCACCAGCGTGGGCGGCGAGCGCATCATCAAGTCCGTCGGCCAGAGCATGGTCAAGCTCGAAAAGTATCAGGGCTTCTCCGCCGACCTGGCGGGCGCCGCAAACCTGCTGCTTGCCACCCTTACCGGCATCCCCGTGTCCTCCACACACATCAAGACCTGCGCCATCATGGGCGTCGGTGCCGTCAAGCGCCTCTCAGCCATCAACTTCGGCGTCGTCAAAGACATGATGTTCACCTGGTTCTTCACCTTCCCCGCCTGCGGACTCATCAGCTTTGTCATGGCCAAGCTGTTCATGATGTTCCTCTAGTCAAACCGAACGTCCATCCGGACCGCATTACTTCGCCCACCCGTCTTCGCCTCGAAAGGACCCACCCATGGCAAAGAAACCCGATTCGTTCTACTTTGATAACTACGTTGCCTGCGCCGACCTCGCCGTTCAGGCAGCCGAGCTGCTCACCAAGATTTTTGAGAACTTTGACCCCGCGCAGATCCACGACATGCTCGATAAGATGCATGCGATTGAGCATGCGGCAGACAAGAAGCACCACGAGCTCGAAGACGCCTTGCTCACCGCCTTTATCACCCCGCTCGAGCGCGAGGATCTGGATCTGATGAGCTGCTCACTCGACACCGTGCTCGACCGCATCGAGGGCGTCGTGCAGCGCGTCTACTTCACCAACATCCAGAGCATCCATCCCGACGCCATCGTCATCGCTCACAAGGTGACTGACGCCTGCCGCGCCATGAAAGACCTGATGGTCGAGCTGCCCAACTACCGCAAGTCCAAGACCCTGCGCGAACTCGTCATCCAGATCAACACCATCGAGTCCGAAGCCGACGAGCTCTATATCAACGCCATGCGCAACCTGCACGTTAACGGCAAAGACCCGCTCGAGGTCATCGCCTGGCGTGACGTGTACGCCTTCCTGGAGTACTGCGCTGACTGCTGTGAGAATGTGGCCGATGTTGTGGATTCGATTGTCATGAAGAACAGTTAATTGGGGGTACGTGTCCCGGCGGCGAAGGGCCGGCACCTGTTTGCTTTCTCACTCCGGCTGCATGGCAGAGTCGTTCGAAAGTAAACAGGTGCCGGCCCTTCGCCTTACGTACCACCATTGGGAACTTTGGCTGATACTTTGAAAGCGATGGGGCTTTTGTTGGCGGGGCCTTTGGACCCGATTGGGAACTTTGGGACCGCCTTAAACGTTTGGGTGGATGGGGCTTTGGGTACCCTTTGTTTTACTTTGGATTGATTCGTTGAATTTGGAGGTCTTGGTTGTGAGTTATTTGGATCTGGCTCGTGGTCGGTATTCTTGTCGTTCGTTTGAGGACCGTCCTGTTGAGCAAGCTGTGGTGGATGCCATTGTTGAGGCTGGGCGGATTGCTCCTTCTGCTTGTAATAATCATCCAACCCGTGTGATGGTGTTGGATACGCCTGAGCTTCTGGAGAAGGCTGCTGCTTGTCAGCCTCGGTTTGCTCGTGATGGGTCTATCTTTGGCGCTCCGCTTATCTTCCTTATTTGCAGCGTTACCGATGATGCTTGGGTGCGCCCGTATGATCAGATGAATTCCAGCGAAATCGATACATCCATCGTTTGCGATCAGATGATGATGGAGGCCACCGAGCAGGGCCTGGGAACGTGCTGGGTATGCCATTTTAAGCCAGAGGTGGCACAGGAGCAGTTCAATCTGCCCAAGGGCGTCTATCCCTATCACATGCTCGTCTGTGGATATCCTGCCGACCACATCGCCGATCCCGAGCATCGCGAGGCCCGTACCATTCCCCTCTCCGACTTCCTCCTCAAGTAGGTTTTGGGACATGCCTTAAAACCTACCCTTGACCGCTCACCCGTTCGCCGAGTTCTGCGCCATTATGTGCAGGGCTCGGTTTTTTATGTTACGCACTCCGGCACAGTCATAAAAAAGGACCCGCAAGCTGCGGGTCCTTTCTAGGCACCAAATTGTAGGCCGAATGTTAGTCCAGGTCGTCGGCAGCAAAGTTGTCGATCGGGGCGAAGGGATCGGCCACGGGGACAACCGGGTCAGCGACGGGCAGCGGCTCGGCGGGAACAGTCACTGCAGGAGAAGCGGCAGAACCGACCGGCGTGGAGGCCATCAGATCGGCCGGGAAGGAATTCTGGGCATCGTCCATGAAGTGCTGGATGAGCTTGAGATACTCTGCCTTGAACTCCTCACGGGAAGCCTTGAGACGATCGATCTCCTCGAGCTCGGCCTGCTTCTCGGTCAGAGCCTGGCGGATAACCTCGCGGGCCTTGGCGTCAGCCTCGTTGCGGATACGCTCAGCGTTCTCGTTGGCATCGTTGACGATGGTCTCAGCGGTCTGCTGGGCAGCGATCAGGGCAGCGGAAATCTGGCGCTCCTGAGCGGAGAAGTCAGGGGCGGGAGCAGCCACGGGGGCGGCAGGAACGGCCTGGGCGGTGGCATCCTGAGCTTGGGCAAGCTGAGCCTGCGCATCGGCAAGCTGCTGCTCGGTAGCAGTCAGGCGACCCTTAAGGTCGACGATCTTAGCGAGCATAGCGTCAACCTCGGAGGACAGCGTCTCCAAGAAGACGTCGACCTCAGCAGGATCGTAGCCACGCTTGGCCTCAGAGAAAGTCTGAGCCTGGATGTCTGCAGGGGTAATAGCCATAACAAGTCTCCTTTTTCATCGCCTCGGCGCTACACGCCCGACGTAAGTTACTAAGTCAGTTCTACACGAGTATACCTATAAGAAGCTGCAGAACCAGCCTCTGCACCAACTGCAACGCAATAATCGCAACGACCGGCGAAAAATCGATACCGCCCATCGGCGGGATGAAACGACGGAACAGGTTGAGCCACGGACCGCACACGCTATCAAGCACCGCGGCAATATCCTGAAGCAAACCACCCTGCTTCATGGGAATCCACGTCATAAAGCAGTAGACGACAATGAGCGTGGAATAGAAGTTGAACAGCGTGTTGACCAGCTGGACGATAGTGTAGATGTTGATGGGAATCTCCTCGTCTTGTCTTTACTTAAGGTAGCCGTCGGCACGAAGCTTCTTGAGATCGGAATCTTTGACCTCGCAACCGGCGGGCAGCACCATGAACACGCGGTCGCCCACCTCCTTGACCGTGGCACCCAGACCGCAGGCAAAGCCGTAAGAGAAGTCCAAGACGCGCTTGGCAACTTCGGTGCGTACGCCCACAAAAATCAGTGCGACAGGCTGCTTGGTGCGAACGCGGCGCACCACGGTCTCCACGTCGTCATAGCTCTCGGGGCGCAGGACATAGGCCGGCAGCTGCGGCGTGGCGTTGATGATATTGCTCGCATAGGCCGAGGCATCGCTCGGTGCAGGCGCGGGTGCAGCGGCGGCACGGGCGCGGGTATTCTCGGCGTAGCTCGACGGCGTGTCATAGGCACCAGGACGATAACCGCTCGCAACACTGTCCTGCGAGCGCGAAGGCGGGTTATACGTCGTGGCATGGCGGGAGTCATCGCCGACCAGCTGACCGGAGCGCGTATACACGGCAACCGACTCAGCTTCACCGCGGCGCGTCTGGCCAAGCAGGCCGTTGCTCGGCTCGTCTTGGGTGTAGAAGCCCTCGCCCGAAGCACCACTGTAGCCGTTGTTCTGATAGCCATCGTCGTAGCCGTCATCGTAGCCGTAGTCGTCGTCCTGGCCATAACCCTGGTCGTAACCCTGCTGGCCGCCCAGGTGCATCTTATTTTTAATCTCGTCAAGGAAGCCCATGGTTGTGTCCTCTCGCGGTTTAGTGCAGGCGCCCCGATAATCAGTGCGCACTTCAGAGCCTTATTTTACTGCAAACTCCGGGCTAAATACTACCCTGCCCAGGCGAACGAGCGTAGAGCCCTCCTCAAGGGCAGACTCAAAGTCCTCGCTCATACCGCAGGAAAGCTCAGGCAGGTTCAAATCGGGATGCGCCGCCTCCAGCTCATCCCTCAGCTCACGAAGCCCCGCAAAGGTGCGGCGTGCCACATCCTTATTCCCCCGGGGCGCCATAGTCATAAGCCCCTGTACGCAAATTCCCTCAAGTTCTGCAAGCTCACCCGCGGCGGCGCGAATCTCATCGGGTGAAAAGCCTCCCTTCGACTCCTCACCACTCACATTGACCTCAATGAGCACACGCTGGGGGCCGACGAGCTCGCCTGCCTCAATCTTGCGAACAGCACGGCTCGAGATCGCCTGCGCCAGATGCAGCGAACCCACCGAGTGAATCAGCTCGGCTGAGCCCAGCACCGCATTGATCTTATTGGTCTGCAGGTTGCCGATCATATCGAAGCGCACCTCGGGCAGCTCCGGATGCTCCGCCAGACCCGTGAGCTTGCGAACCAGCTCCTGCGGGCGGTTCTCGGCAAAATGGCGATACCCCGCCTGGATGGCGGCAACGGTCTCATCGACACCAACGGTCTTGGACACGGCAATGAGGCTCGCGGCGTCGTGGGGACGGCCCGCGCGATCGAGCGCCGCATAAAAACGTTCCAGAATCTGCTCGCGGCGAGCGCGCATCAAGTCCAAATAGTTATCCATTGCCAATCGCCTCCGCTGACAGCCAAACAAGTAGTCCCATGCTAACGCAAGAGCGCGGCCCCGCATGTGCAAGGCCGCGCTCACTTAGGTATTTACAATCTTTCGACGAACGGGGTTACTTACTCCTCGTCGTCCTCGCCATCGTCCTCATCCTCAAGATGATCGAGCAGGTAGCGAAGACCCTCGCTGACCTCGTTAACGGGCACCTTGGCAACGTAGCGTACATCGACGGCGGGCCTCATGATAACACCCTCGCCCGAAGGCACGCGCATGCTCTCGAGCTCATCCTCATCAGTGCAGGCGATATCACCGGCAGTCATACGCTGTCCGGTCAACAGGAAGGTCAGACGGCAGGCGGCATCGATGGAAATCGAGGCGATGCGATCGAGATAGCGCGATACCATGATGGCGCGGCGCAGGTCGTCATAGTTGCTGTCGTCGTCCATAAAATCGCCCGTGTCCATGCGGTTAAAGGTGCGGAAGAACTTCTCGTAGGCGGCGTGCACTGGCTCGTCCTCGACGGCCAAGTTGCAGATGATGGACATGTCGTTGGTGACGAGCGCAGAAAGCGAAGAGCCCAGCACCTGGTAGACGGCCTCAGCCTCGGCCTCGACCGTGCCGACAAGCTCCTTGGGCAGCGAGATGTCGGCCTTGATCATATGACGCGTGGCGCGGCAAATCTGGCGAACCTTATCGGTCATGCGCTGCAGGTTAAAGTCGACGTAGATGATCGTCTGCAGCAAGCGGAAGTCGGAGGCGACCGGTGACTGCGTGGCAATCAGGTTGTAGCAGACGGCCTCCAGGTTGGCGCAGCGTGCGTCAATCGAAAGCGTGCGCTTCTTGGTCTTGGTGGCGAGCTTGCGGTCGTCGGTCACATAGGCCTTCACGGCATCGTGGAGGGCCAGATCGACGGCCTCGTAGATGCTCAGCATCTCGTGACGGGCCTCGATGAGCTGACGGGAAAACAGTTTGCGCATGGTTCACTCCAATCAGTTGGGTGCGGTCATGCCGCCCGCACAGTGAATACGCACCGGAACAGATCCGATCGGCTTGGGACTAGTCGCACCGATCAGCCAAAGCGGCCGGTGATATAGTCTTCCGTCCGCGAGTCCACCGGGCTGGTGAAGATCGCGTCGGTTTGACCATACTCGATGAGCGTAGCGGGCTCGCCGGCAACTTCCTGCAAGAAGAATGCGGTGTAGTCGCTAATGCGAGCTGCCTGCTGCATTGAATGCGTGACGATGATGATCGTCATCTCGGGCGCCAGCTCGGCCATCAGATCCTCGACCTTAGAGACGGACGTGGGGTCGATGGCGGAGCAGGGCTCGTCCATCAGAAGGACATCGGGTTGCACCGCAAGCACGCGCGCGATGCACAGACGCTGCTGCTGACCGCCCGAGAGCGCCAAACCATCCTTGTTGAGCTGATTGGATACCTCTTTCCAGAGGTTGGCGCGCTTGAGCGATTCTTCCACGATGTCATCGAGGTCACTTTTGCTAGTCACGCCCTGCAGACGAGGGCCAAAGGCGACATTCTCGTAGATGGATTTAGGAAACGGGTTGGGCTGCTGAAAGATCATGCCCACGCGACGACGGAGATCGACCGGGTCGACACCCTCGGCATAGATATCGTTGCCGTCGAGCGTCATGGTGCCCTCGACGCGCGTGCCCTCGATCAGGTCATTCATGCGGTTGATGCAGCGCAAAAACGTCGACTTGCCGCAGCCCGAAGGGCCAATGAAGGAGGTGATGGCGTTTTTGGCGATGTTGAGGTCAAGCCCCGTCAGCGCATGAAAGTCACCGTACCAAAAGTTGAAATCCTTGGCCGTAATGGCCGCTTGCTCCAACGTGGGAGCGGACTGATAAACGGACATGGGACTCCTTAACTAGCGACGCTTGCGCGACAGGAAGCGCGCAAACAGGTTGAAGGCCAGAATGATCACCATCAGCAAGAGCGCGGTGCCGTAGGCTGCGTTCATGTTGATGCCGTCGTTGGCAAGCAGATACAGGTGAACCGTCATGGGGCGGCCGGAATCGAGCGGCGAAATAGGTAGATTGATGGCCTGCCCCATGGTATAGAGCACCACCGCGGTCTCGCCAATGGCACGGCCGATGGCGAGAACGATGCCCGTGGCAATACGGCCAAAGGCAGAAGGAAGCACGATCTTGGAGACAACCTGCCACTTGGTGGCGCCCAGGCCATATGCGCCCCAGCGGATATAGCGCGGAACGGCGCGAATGGCCTCTTCGGTGGTACGCATGACGATGGGAAGCATCAAGAGCGCGAGTGCCAGGGCGGCCGAGACCATCGAAAGGCCCAGGCCCATGGCCTCGACAAACAAGGCGTAGCCAAACAGGCCCATAACGATGGAGGGCACCGAGGCCAAAGCGTCAGCAGCGTAGCGAATGAGCTCGACGACCTTGCCCTGCTTGGCGTACTCGGCCAGATAGACGGCTGCCAGCACAGCGATCGGCGTGCAGATAAGCATGGCGAGCGCCGTCACGTAGACGGTCGAGACGATCGTGGGCCAAATTCCGCCCTCGGCGTTGACGCCCTGGGGCCAACCGAAGATAAAGTCGAGCGAGATGTGTGGCAGGCCGTTGATGACCACGTAGGCGATGATAGCGACCAGCACCAGCGTGGTGATGTAGGCAGCGGCACGAAACACGCCAAGCATGATCTTGTTGGACAGGTCCTTGTTGATGCGGCCCTTCTTGCCGTGGGAAAGGGCACGCTTGATGCGCTCGCGCGACGAGGTCGTATCGACCGTCGTGTCAACGGAATCGGACATAGCCTACCCCCTCTTCTTCTTGGAAATCAGACGGACGATGCCCACCAGCGTGGCGGAGATGATAAACAGGACCACGCCCATGCCGAACAGCGCCGAGCGATGCAGACCCGAGGAATAGCTCATGTCGAGCGCGATCTGGCTCGTGAGCGTCGAGATAGGGCTCGCAATGCTGTCGGGAATAACCGGGGCGTTACCCACGACCATGAGCACGGCCATGGTCTCTCCGATGGCACGGCCCATACCCAGCACGATGGCATCCACGATACCCAGCTTAGCGGCAGGTAGCACGACCTTATAGATGGTCTGCCACTTAGTAGCACCCATGGCATACGATGCCTCGCGAATGCCCATGGGAATGGAATTGAGGGCATCGATGGTGAGCGTGGTGATGGTAGGGACGATCATGATGGCAAGCACAAACCACGCCGTCAGCGCACCAAAACCAAGGCCGCCGGTCAGTTGTGCGATAAACGGGCGGATGATGATCATGCCGAAAAAGCCGTAGATGATAGAAGGGATGCCGGCCAGCAGGTCGACGGCAGGGCTGATGAGCTTGCGCACGCGCTTGCCGGCGATCTCGACCAGGTACACGGCCGTGCCCACACCTAGCGGCACGCCCATGGCGAGCGCACCGACGGTCACCAGACCTGAGCCGGCAAGCAGCGACATGATGCCGTAGTGGCCCTCAGAGGGCGCCCACGTAAAGCTAAAGAAGTCCGCCAGACCGATGTCGGTAAAGACGGGCAGCGCCGAGTACGTGGTAAAGACAAAAATCAGGATGACGGTAACGACCGCCAAAAACGCGCAGGCAAAGAAGATCCACTGCAGCGCCTTCTCCTTGATATAGGTACTGCGCGATACGAGCGCCAGCTCGCGCTTCTTGGGTGCCTGAGCATTCTGCTCAGTCTGGGAGTTTTCCTGTGCTTCCATGTTACTCACTCCCCTTCTCGTCGTTGGTGACGGGAATAAAGCCCGCCTCGCGAATCTGCTTGTCCATCTTTTCGGACGTCACGTAGTCGATGTAATCCTGCGCCTGCTGCGAAGGCGCACCCTTCACAAAGAAGTAAAGGTCGCGCGAGATGGGATAGCCGCCACTCGCGACCGTCTTCTCGGACGCCTCAACATGATTGACCGAGACAGCCTTGACCGAGGTCTTGGCGTTGAGGCTATCGACGAAGCCCAGCGAAATGTAGCCGATGGCCCCACGCGAACGAGATACCACGTCGCGCACCTGGCCCGTACCCGAAAGAACAGCCGAGCGGCGATCGAACGGCGTGCCATCCATCACGATGGTACGGAAGGCCTCGCGCGTACCGGACGCCTCGTCTCGGTTGATGACCTGAATCCTCAGGTCCTCGCCACCGACCTCTTTCCAATTGGTAATCTTGCCGGCGTAGATATCGCGGAGCTGCTCGGTCGAGAGGTTATCGACGGGGTTGTCGTCGTTCACGATGACCGCAATACCGTCGTGGGCAATGACGATGGGAGTCAGGCCCAGATCCTGTTCGTCGGCATTGAGTCCACGGGAGGAGCTGGCGATATCGGCCGTGCCGGCGCTGACGGCCTCGATCCCAGCGGAAGAACCCAAACCGGAAACGAGCACGTCGATGCCGGTCTCCTCCTTAAAGCCCTCGGCCGCAATCTCGGCGATAGGAAGGCAGGTCGTGGAGCCGGCCACGGTAATGGAAGAGGTAGAAGATCCCGAAGAACAGGCGCACAGCGTAAGCGTAAGCACAGCGGCGCTCAGGACCGATACGATCTTTCTCATAGCATCACGCCGATCGCAGCATGGCGCCCACAGGTGCCGTCCTCGTTACGGTAGGAATAAAAGCGGTCGTTCTGACGCACGGTCGAAAGCTGGGTATCCACGATATTATCCGCGTCGACACCGACATCTACCAGCGCCTCGCGAATGGCAGCGGAAAGATCAAGCATGCGAGAGGTATTCGCATCGATGCAAGAGAACTCGGCGGCAAAGCGATCCATGAGTTCCTGGGATACCTCATATTCGTCACCCAAGATATGGGGGCCGATATAGGCGGAAACGTCGCTCGCATCGCAACCGGCAGCATCGCAAAGCGCCTGGCACGCCTTGGCGGAAATACGTGCAATCGTGCCCTTCCAACCGGAGTGCACCACGGCAAATCCGCCGGGGGCCACCAGCACCACGGGAACGCAGTCGGCAAAGCAGAGCAGCACGGGCACGTTATGCGCCGTGCAGACGATGGCATCACAGCCCTCGGCAATCTGCTCGCGAACGTCCTCAAGGTCATCGGCGCCGTTCGAGGTCACCGCAACGATATGATCACCATGGACCTGATTGGGAACGAGCAGGTTGTGCTCGCACTCGGCGGCACCCATAGCCTCGAGCGCACGACAACGATTTTCTTGAACAGCAAAGGGGTCATCGCCAACATGCGAGCCCAAGTTGAGTGAGGAGTACGCATCTTCGGAAACGCCACCGGCGCGCTCGGTGAAGGCAAAGCGAACATCGGATGTCGCGCCCTCCACCAACGTAACTCCATCATGGTCGACACGCGAAACTTTGTCCGCACGTGCTGCCATACTAAAGCCTCCTAATAACACAAGTACCGCGGCATCGCCGCTACAGCCCGCGTTTATACGGCTGTCATACTTCTCTAAAAGGATACCTGCTGCGCTGGAGGCAATCGTAAAGGGAACGTAAAGAGATTGGAGGTTCTAGTTTACAAAGTCGAAATAAAAAGGGCGCGTCCATACGGACACGCCCCTGTGCACAACAATGCAAAGAACGACTTAGAAGCTACCGCGCTTCAGGAAGTCGGGAAGCTCGAACTGATCGTTGCCGAAGTTAGGAAGCTCGGTGCCACCGACGTTGCGGGTCGGAGCGGCCTGAGCCGGGCTCGTGGCAGGAGCGGTGCGCTGCGGCTCAGCGGAGGCAGCGGCCTTGCTCTGAGACTGCTGAGCAGCAAAGAGCTCGTCCTGACGGTTGACGTTGGAGTCGGAGAAGCCCGTAGCGATGACGGTGATACGCACCTGATCGCCCAGGGACTCGTCGACAACGGTACCGAAGATGATGTTGGCCTCGGGGTCGACGGCGTTGGCGACAACGTCGGCGGCGTCGCTGATCTCCTGGATGCCCAGGTCCTTGGAACCGGCGATGGAGAGCAGCACGCGCGTGGCACCATCGATGGAGCTCTCGAGCAGCGGGCTGGAGATGGCCTGCTGGGCAGCGTCGACGGCACGGGTATCCCCAGAAGAGGTACCGATACCCATCATGGCGGTACCGGCCTGCTTCATGATGGTCTTAACATCGGCGAAGTCCAGGTTGATGATACCGGGGACGGTGATGAGGTCGGTGATGCCCTGGGTGCCCTGGGAAAGGACGCCATCGGCAATCGCGAAGGCCTCGAGCATGGTGGTCTTCTTCTCGGCGATGTCGAGCAGCTTATCGTTAGGGATGACGATCATGGTGTCGACGCAATCGGAGAGGGTCTTAATGCCCTCCTCGGCGCTCTTCTTGCGCTTGCGGCCCTCGAAGGTGAAGGGCTTGGTCACGACGGCGACGGTCAGCGCACCGACCTCGTTCATCGCGATATCGGCAACGATGGGAGCAGCGCCGGTACCGGTGCCACCGCCCTCGCCGCAGGTGATGAACACCATGTCGGCGCCAGCGAGCGCCTCGGCAATGTCGTCGCGGGACTCATCGGCAGCCTTGCGGCCAACCTCGGGGTTGGCGCCGGCGCCCAGGCCGCGGGTAAGGTCGGTGCCGATGTGCACCTTGATATCGGCATCAGAGATCGCGAGTGCCTGAGCATCGGTGTTGATGGCAACAAACTCGACGCCGCGGATGCCCTCTTCGATCATTCGATTGACCGCGTTGGTACCGCCGCCGCCGACGCCGACCACCTTAATGACGGCAAGGTAGTTGTTGATCTCTGTCTCGTGCATGTCGGTCCTCCGAACAAAGGTTATAGCCATAGCATGGGTCGACCCCTGCGCACATTAACCTTCAGGTTGAAAGTAAATGCAAAGGTAAACCGTATTATGTTTGCACATTATGAACGTATCAGTCAAATAATTGACCGTGAAAACCAAACAAACCAGATAAACGGCGTGGTATGGCCCCTCAACAAAGCATCAACCAACGCTACGAGGTCGGAGCGTTCCTAAATGTATAGTTACCCGGAGAGCGCACATTGATATACGTTACGCCCTCTACCTGCGAAAGCAGCTTGGTGACTACGCGCTCCTTCTTGACGATATCGTTCGAATCGCCCAGCGACACCTCAATGCCGTTATTGAGGTTTGCCGAGATGGCTTCGACCGAAGGCGTGGAAATATCCTTGACTTGTCCCAAGAACTCGCTCGAAAAACCACGCACATAATCCAGGCCGGCCTTAACGGCCTTGGAGCTCACTGCCCGGCCGGAAACCGGAGCGACATCCGCCGAGACATCAGTCAACAACACCGCGCCATAGTGCTTAGCGAGCGCCAGTGCGGCATCAATGCCGGTCAGGGTATTTGAGCCCTGCCCCGTCGTGATGACGTTGCCCTGGTCATCCACTTCGACCGACGTCGACAGCGGGGCGATCCAGGTGTCATCATCCCCGATGGCCCAGGCAAGGTCATCGGAGCTGATATAGGCAATTGCGATGACCTTGCGCTCCATAGGCGTAATGATGAGCGTATGCGGGAACTGACGCTGGACATCCACGCCCGAGACCCACGGATTCTGCTTGAGGTCCTCGGTAATCTGGTCGGGATCGACGTTAAAAAGCGACGTTCCCTCGGGCAAATCGATCAGCTGGATAGCATCGTGCTTCGTCACATGCTCGCTGCCTTGAATCTGAATATCAGTGGCGGTAAACAATCCAGAGTTAATCACCACGATGGCAACGACGACGAGCACGGCCAAGACGGCCAAAACGCCGCCCACGATTTTGCCTTTGCCTGTAACGACAGAAGCGGCGTCTGATGTTTTATTTGCCATCGCCCTAAGTGAAGACAACGGGTTGACGCCTTTTTTACCCGAAGGCTTCTTGGCGGTAGCCGGCACCGATGTCAGCGAGCGCGGTTTCGATGCGCCCAGTGTGCGACCCGGACGCGCCGCTTTAGCTCCCGTCGAGGGCTTAGGAGTTGCCATGGGACGGGCAGGCTTGGCGCCCATAACAGGCTTTGACGTCACCGAGGGACGCGAGGACTTTTTTGCGGCCGGACGATTGCCGAGCTGCGAGCCGACAACCGGACGACTGGTCTGTCGAGCATGCCCGACAGACTTAGAGCGCGCGACGGTATTACGTTGAGGTTTGGCAGGCGCGCCGGAACGCCCTCCGGCGCGGCGGAAGGTGGGTTTCGATGCTCTAGAAGCCGAGGAATTTAACTTCCGGTCTGAGCTCGATGCCATACGCCTCCCTCACCTTTCCGTGCACATGTCTGATAACCGCGGCAACGTCATCGGCCGAGGCAGTTCCGTTATTAACGATAAAATTAGCGTGAACGGGCGAAACTTCCGCACCGCCAATCGAAAAACCCTTTAATCCACAATCCTCGATAAGCTTGCCCACACTCGCATCGGGCGGGTTGCGAAAGACCGACCCGCAGGATGCGCGACCCATGGGCTGCGTACGCTTGCGCCTCGTCAGGTACCGCTCCATGCGCTCGCGAATGTCGACCTTGGGCGCCGGTTTAAGCTTGAGCACGCACTCGAGGATGATCTCATTGCGGGGAAGGCTACATTCGCGGTAGCACCAAGTGATCTCAGACCCCGCATAATGTTTGATACCGGATGCCGGGTCAAACGTTACGACATCCTCAACCAGCGAGCCAATCCACTCGGTCCGTGTGCCGGCATTCATAGATATCGCGCCGCCGACCGAGCCAGGGATGCCAACGGCAAACTCAAGGCCCGAGAGGCTACGCGACAGGGCATCGTTGACCAGACGCGCAAACATCACGCCCGCACCGACCGTCAGCGTACAACCGTCATCGGCAACAACCGTGCGCTGAAACTCACGTCCGAGCGAAATGACGGCACCGCGATAACCGCCATCGGCAACCAGCAGATTGGAGCCCTTGCCGATGATGACCCACGGCACCTGCTCGCGATCGAGCACCGCCACGGCGCGGCGGAGGGCATGATAGCTATGGCACGTCACAAAGAGGTCGGCCTTGCCGCCGATACGATAGCTCGTATGACGCGCAAGGCGCTCGTCCTCGATCACATCCGTGTCGATCATGCCCGAGAGCGCCATGACGGCGTTAAACAGACCCATTAGACTTAAGCGTCTTTCTTGGCAGTCAAATACTCGATAAACTCGGGGCCGACGGTCGTAACGTCACCGGCACCCATAGTGAGCAGCAAGTCGCCCTCGCCCACCATCTGCTCGAGCTCCTGATTGAGCTCAAGACGGCTGGAGCAGTACACGACCTCCTTGCCAGGATGCTTGGCGCGCACGGTATCGGCGAGCATCTTAGAGGTAACACCCGGAATGGGCATCTCGCCAGCCGAGAACACATCAATCAGCAGCAGTTTATCGGCATTGGCAAATGCATCGGCAAAGTCGTCGCACAGGGCCTGCAGGCGCGAATAGCGGTGCGGCTGGAACACGACGTCGACGTGCTTGTAGCCCAGCGACGAAGCGGCAGCAAGCGTCGCCTTGATCTCGGTGGGATGATGGCCGTAATCATCGACCACGGTGATGCCATCGATATCGCCCACGTGGGTAAAGCGACGACGGACGCCCTCAAAGCTCGAAAGCGCCTTGGCGGCGGCGTCGATGTCAAGGCCCAGGACATGGGCGACGGTGAGCACCGCCGTGGCGTTGAGCATGTTGTGGCGACCGGGATTACTCTTGATCTCCACAGCGTGCTCAGTGCCGTCCTCAAAGCGAACGATAAAGTCGCTCTGGATGCCCTTGACATCCGGGTGCATGCAGACGATGTCGTTGCTCTCGGCAAAGCCGTAGGAAAGCACGTGACGACCCGTCGACTTGGCGAGCTCGACCAGATGCGGGTCCTCACCGCAGACGATGACGGTGCCGTCCTCGCCCACCAGGCTCATGAATTTGGCGAAAGTCGCCTCGATCTCCTCGATACCCGAGTAGTGATCGAGGTGGTCGGCCTCGACGTTGGTCACAATGACCACGTTGGGGTTCAGGAACAGGAAGGAACTGTCGGACTCGTCGGCCTCGGCGACAAAGTAGTCGCCCGAGCCGTTCTTGCCGTTCGTGTCATAGCCCTCGACGATGCCACCGATCAGGAAGCTCGGATCCAGACCCATGCGGTCGAGCATGGTGGCGCACATCGAAGACGTGGTGGTCTTGCCATGCGTGCCGGCAACAGCGACGGTGGTGTAGCCGTGGCCCAAAGCAGAGAGCATCTTGGCACGGGGCCACACGGGAATACCAAGCTCGCGAGCGCGCACGAGTTCAGGGTTGGACTCCGGAATAGCGGTGGAGACAACAACCACGTCGGGCTTGACCTCGTCGATCGTGGCGGCCTCATGGCCCACATGCACCTTCACACCAGCGCGGGTAAGCTGGCGGATATAACGTGACGTCTTAAGGTCGGAGCCGGTAACGGCATAACCGCGCTCGTGCAGAACGAGGGCGATGCCGCTCATGCCGGCGCCGCCGATACCGATAAAGTGGGCGCTCTTAAACTCGGGCGCGGAGGTTGCAGTCTGGGAATCAGCCATGTGCTCGTGTACTCCTTGCGTAAACACTGCCTGTAACCCGTTAACTGTACCGCACCTACCGCATCAGCGCGAGGGCGACCGACGATATCCCGTCTAACTAACGCAAACCCTCTACCGCATCCGCCAGAAGAGCGGCGGCCCTATCCTGAGCCAGACCACGCGCCGCCTGACGCATGGCGTCGCGTGCCGCCGCGTCATCGACCAGGTGCAGCAGCTCATCGGCAAAGGCAGAACCGTCGATATCGGCATCGGCGCAGAGCACGCCGGCCCCGGCGTCGACCAGATAACGAGCATTGGTGGTTTGGTGGTCGGCCGTCGCATGCGGATACGGCACGAGCACCGAGGGCACGGCGAGCGCAGCGATCTCGGCCACGCTCGATGCGCCCGAACGCGAGAGCACCAAATCGGCAGCAGCCAGCATATCGCCCATGTTGTCGATGTAAGGCTGGACGCGGTAACGCTTCGCCTCCTCGGGCGTCAGCGCCAAAGCGCGCTCGGTCTCCTCAAAGCCGTCGGCACCCGTCGAATGCAACACATAGAGGTTCTTGCGCGAAAGCAGCTCGTTTTTGAGCGAAACCACGCGCTCGTTGAGGTGCTGGGCGCCAAGTGAACCGCCAAAGACGAGCAGCAGCGTAGCGTCCTCGGGAACGCCAAGTGCCTTGCGGCCGCGAGCGCGATCGCCCTCGATCACCGAGCGACGTACGGGGTTGCCGGTCATGAGCACGTGGTCAGGGTCACCTTCGCGCTCAAAGACCGAACGCGCTGCCGGCACCGAGATGCACACGCGGGCGGCGTGGGAGTTCATCATCTTGTTGGCCAGGCCCGGAACAGAGTTCTGCTCATGCAGCAGATACGGAACGCCCGCGCCCTTGCACCACCTCAGCAGCGGAACCTCGACATAGGCACCAAAACCAATGGCGGCATCGGGGTTGCCGACCTTTGAGAAATGACTGGCGAGCGCACGCTTGGCTTTGTTGACACGCCACAGCGAGGTCAGCGCCGTCCAAGGACGGGAACGGTCGAAGCCCGTGACCGTAATGGGCACAAAATCAAACCCAGCCTCGGGGACCAGACGACCCTCGAGCTTGCGCGACTGGCCCACGAACACAACGTGGTGGCCACGGTCACGGAGCTCTTCGGCCAAGGCGAGCGCGGGGTTGATGTGCCCTGCCGTGCCGCCGGCTGCAATAGCAACGGTCATTTTATCGGTCATGGTAGTCCCTTCGTACACGCGGTCCCTGGCCGTCGGTACGCAGACGCGCCGACGGGTCTGAGTTCAAATCGATTCGATTATATCCGCCGCCCGCATTGCGAGGAGTGGGGCGCTGAGGACGACCTTGCGGCGCCGTTCGCTGACGCGGGCGGGCTGCGGGGTCGGTCGCAGAGCCATCCAGGACGGTAAAACCGTTACGCGAAGATCGCTCGCCGCGCACGTGGGGCACGCCGGCGGTACTCTCATCCATAACGGCAAAGCTCTCACGGCGGCGGTCATACTCATCGCGGCGGGCGCTCTCGTACGAAACGCGCAGGATCAACCCGGCAAGCATGAGCGACACAATAATCGACGAACCGCCGTAGCTAATAAACGGCAACGGTTTGCCCGTCATGGGAAACACGTTGAGGATGCCCAGCGCGTTAATCAAAAACTGCACTGCGAGAATGACCGCGGAGCCAGACGCCATGAGCGCGCCCCGACGATCGGTCGCCTGCTCGGCAATGCGAAACGCCGAGTAGATCAGCATCGCAAACACCAAGAAGAACAGCACGGTTCCGACAAAACCGACTTCCTCGCCAATGATGGCCAGGATGTAGTCATTGTGCGCCTCGGGCAGATACGAGTACTTCATGGTTGAGTTGCCGATGCCACGGCCGAACAGACCGCCCGAGGCAAAGGCCATGATGGCAAGCGTGGCCTGATAGCCGTCACCATACTCGTCGGCCCAAGGGTTCAAGGCAACCTGAATACGCACCATACGGTATGGCTCTGCGACAAGCGCAATCACGATCACGAGAATGCCGAAGATTAGCACGCCGATGATAAATCTGGGGTCGAGACCCGCAAACAACGCCATGCACATGAGGGTCAACAGGATGATCAGGACAGTACCGAAATCGGGCTGGATAAAGATCAGAAAGAGCGAAATGCCCAGGTAGATGCCCATCTTGCGAAGGAATTCGTTGATGTTGCCACCGGGCGAAAAGAAGCGATCAAGCATGATGGCCGAATACGCAATGGCAAATGGCTTTAAAAACTCGGAAGGCTGGAACTGAATACCGGCGATGTTGAGCCAGCGCGTGGCGCCGCGGCTGCCGCTGCCCACCAAGAACACCAGAAGCAGTAGCCCTATCATGCCGATAAGGAAGATCCTGAGCACATCCTCCCCAAACCAGCTGTCCGGCAAAACGCGCACGATGGCAATCAGCGCCAGAACACCGACCACGGCAAACGCGGCCTGTCGACCCAGAAAAAACGTCGCCGAGCCATTCTCGTGCAGCGCCTCGACCGAAGACGCCGAGTACACCATCAGCAGGCCAAAGCATACCAAGGTAAACAAGCAGGCCATGAATATCAAACGGGGGCGCATGATACGGGCGGGAACGCCGGCAATATAGCGTTCGCTAAACGACTGCCCACCGCGGCTGGAACGCGGTGTGATGCGACGTGAGGAAGCACGGTCCGAGTCGGGCCTCCTCATACCTTGTCGGGGGCTCTCCTCTCTCACCGCAACCCCTATTCCATTTGTGATTTCGCTGTAGCGGCAAGCTGAGCCACGTAGTCCTTAAACACGCGGCCGCGCTCCTCATAGCCCGAGAACTCATCGAACGAAGAGCAGGCAGGAGAAAGTAAGATCACGTCACCACGGCTCGAAAGCGAACGGGCAACGTCCACGGCGTCGCGCAGGTCATCCGCCTGGGCGATATCCACATCGCCATCGACATCAGCCTCGTCCATAGCGGCGGTGAAGCGCTCGCGCGCATCGCCAAAGCAGACGACCGAGCGCACGTTGTCCATAACGACGCGCGCGAAGTCCGTGAGCGGAGTGCCCTTATCGTGGCCGCCGAGCAGCAAGATCACGTCGTCATCGGGAAATGCCGTCAGTGCCTTCTCGACCGCATCGGTGTTGGTCGCCTTGGAATCGTTGACGTAGCGCACGCCGTCAATCTCGCCACACGGCTCCACGCGGTGCTCGAGCGGCTGGAACGAGGCCAGACCGCGGCAGACACCGTCGACATCGGCACCGACTGCCAAGGCAGCCGTGGCAGCGCACAGGGCATTGATAACATTGTGATGGCCCGAGATCTTGAGCTCGGATGTAGCGATGAGCGGGGTCTCGACACCCTTCAGACGCACGATCATCTTGCCATCGCGCACAAAGGCGGCATCCTCGCCCTCAGGCTCGTCAAAGGCAACCTTGCAGATGCGACGACCCGGCGTGTAGATGCACTCATCGAACTCGTGAATGCCGGCGTCTTCGACGTCGACAACCACCAGATCGTCATCGACCATATTGTCAAACAGTTTGATCTTGGCAAGCGCATAGTTCTTATGGCTCTTATGCCAGCCCAAGTGGTCGGGAGTGATGTTGAGCAGCACCGCCACGCGGGGGTGGAGCTCGGTTGTCGTAGCAATCTGATAGCTCGAGAGCTCAGCCACAAACCACTCGTTGTGGGCTCGGCCGTCAATCTCGTTGACCGGCGGCTCGCCGATGTTGCCGACAGCAACGCTGGCCTCGCCGGCAGCCTTGAGCAGATAATCAGTCAGCGACGTGGTGGTCGTCTTGCCGTTGGTGCCCGTGATGGCAATCCAGTTATCGGGCGACAGGCGATAGGCAAACTCGGGCTCACCCATAATCTGGGCGGCATGCTCGCGCCCAGCCTTAAAGAAGCCCGAGAACTCCGAGATGCCCGGGCACGTCACGCATACGTCATAGGCGCCCTCGACCTGTTCGGTCCCATAGACAAACGACGCACCAGCAGCCTCGAGCGCACGCGTGGCGTCATTGGGCTCAGAGGTGCCGCCGCCATACACGGTAACGGCGCTTACGCGCTCGGGATGTGCCAGCGCCCAGCGGGCGACATCGAGACCGGATTTGCCCTGACCCAAAACGAGCAGGCTAAAGACATCAGCAAGAGACATGAAAGACCACTATCCCAACTGGAAGAACAGGGCAAGGCCAACGGCACCAAAGGCCGCAGCGATAATCCAAAAACGGATGACGACCTTGGTCTCGGCCCAGCCCTTCTTTTCGAAATGATGATGGATGGGCGCCATAAGGAAGACGCGCTTGTGCGTAAAGTGGAAGTAGACAACCTGAATCATGACCGACAGGGTCTCAACGATAAACAGGCCGCCGATGATGAGGGAGACGACCTCGGTGTTGGTCATGATGGACGTGCAGGCAAACGCGGCGCCCAGGGCAAGCGAGCCGGTATCGCCCATAAAGATGCTCGCCGGATAGCAGTTGAACCACAGAAAGCCCAAGCAGGCACCGGCACACGCGGTGCAGAAGATGGACAGGTTCACGTCTCCGTGCAAAAACGCCATGGCAGCCATGGCGAGCATGGCAATCATGGAGGTGCCGCCGGCAAGACCGTCAAGGCCATCGGTCAGGTTCACGGCATTAGAAAGACCGGCGATCATCAGCCAGCAAAAGACAATGTAGAACCACGGGAACGAAAGGCCGCAGATGGTGGTCGAAAGCACGCCAAGGTCAATCGTCAGGCCGCCGGGAAAACGAATCTCGGGGGCGACGCCGCACCAGTTGACGGCAAGTACCGTAAAGGTGACACAGATAATGGTTAGGCCGATCATCTTGGCATGAGGCGTCAGACCGAGCGAGCGCCCATGCGTAACGGAGGTCAGGTCGTCGATCAGGCCCAGCACGCCGGTCGCCAGCGTGGCGAGCAGCACGAGCACGAGCTCGGTGGTGAGCTTGCCCATCAGCAGGCAGGTCAGCGAAATCGCGACGAGAATGACAACGCCACCCATGGTGGGCGTTCCCTGCTTAACCAAATGACGCTTGGGGCCGTCGGCACGAACCTGCTGGCCGATACCCTCGACCTTGAGCAGCTTGATCCACCACGGCATGAGCAGCAGCGCAATGGCAGCGGCGATGCCAAGCCCCAAAAAAGCCTGATACGTTGGATACGAGGGATTGCCGAACATGGGCTAGCACACACCTTCCACAAAGCGGTCGAGCTCAACAAAGCGGGAACCCTTGACCAGTACAACATCATGTTTTTCAAGCGCGCCGCCCATGCGGTCGAGCACCTGCTGATAATCGGAGAACACCTGGATGCGGTCCTCGTCCATGCCCATCATGCGCGCGGCATCGGCCATAAGCTGGGCCAGCTCACCACCCACGCACGCCAGCATGTCGAGCTTCTTGGCGGCGGCATAGGCGCCCACGAGCTCATGCATGCGAGGAGCCTCATCGCCCATCTCGCCCATCTCGCCCAGGATCGCCATGCGAGACCCCGTGCACGAAAGCGAGCACAGTAGATCGAGGCCAGCAGCCATGGATTCGGCACTGGCGTTATAGGAATCGTCGATGACGCGGGCACCGCTCTTGGCGCGCTTGATCTCCTGGCGGTGACCGGTGATCGTGAGGCCCCTAAAAGCAGCATCGATCTGCTCGGGCGTCACGCCCAGGCGATAGGAAACCGCGGCGGCCTTAACGGCATTAGGAACGGACTGCACGCCGGGGATGGCAAGCATGGTATCGATCGTCTCACCCTGGCCAAAATCGAGCGTAAAGACCGGACGTCCCTCGTCATCAACACGAATGTCGCGGGCACGGACCTCATCGTCGTCCGAGACGCCGGCCAGCATAACGTCGATACCAGCAGGCTGGGCGAACGTATCGCGAATGAACGGCGTAAAGTCGTCCTCACCGCCCAAAACCAGCAGCGGCAAGAAGTCGCCGGCGGCGCACATACCCTGGACGATCTCGGACTTGGCGCGGGCGATGTTCTCGCGGCTGCCCAAAATACCGATATGAGAGGTGCCGATCTTGCTCACGATGGCAAAGTTGGGATTGGCGGACTTGGACAGGCGCTCGATCTCGTGGAAATGGTTCATGCCCATCTCGAGCACCAGGACCTCGGTATCGGCCGGAGCGGAAAGCACCGTGAGCGGCATGCCGATCAGGTTATTGAAATTGCCCTTGGTGGCCCAGACACGATAGCGCTTGGCGAGCACAGCGGCGAGCACGTCCTTGGTCGTCGTCTTGCCGATGGAACCGGTAATGCCAACGACCAGGCAGCCAAGCTCCAGGCGATACGCGTGCGCCAAACGCAGCAGAAACTCCTCGGGATCATCGGTCAGCAGGATGGCGCATCCTTTGTCCTGCGCCAGCGAGACCAGCTCGGCCTCGGGCTCACGCGTCATCACGACGGCGCCGGCACCCGACTGGACGGCACGGGAAGCAAAATCATTGCCGTCGACGTTTTCACCGGGAAAGGCGACGAAAATCGTCCCTTCCTCGACCTGGCGCGAGTCGATAACGCACCCGCGGCATACCCGATCGGCTTCTCCCGTCACGGTTCGGGCCCCTGTTGCGGCCGCGAGGTTGTTGACGGCGATCTCTATCATTGCAGCTCCCCTGTAAACCTAATAATGCTATCGGCGTATTGTATCCCAGCGCCGCACATGCGTGGTGCAGGGCATGTGAACACCCTCATATGGGACAACAAACCACGCCCCAAAGATTGTAACCCCCTACTTCGTGTGCGGGATACCCAGCACGTCGAGCGCGTTGGCCATAATGGACTGGAACGGCACCGCAGCGGCATCTGAACCGCTCGGCGTTCCGTCGAGCGTGATATAGCACAGCACTTTGGGCGATTGTGCCGGTGCAAAGCCCATAAAGGACGACATGTAGTTCTCCTTGAGGTAGCCGCCGTTCTCGTCGGCACGTTCGGCCGTACCGGTCTTACCCGCCACGTCATAGCCGTCAACCGCGCTGCCAACGCCCGTTCCCTCGGACACGACCGTCTGCATGCACGATGTCACCTGGGATGCGGCGTCCTCCGAAATCGCGCGCTCGCCTTCGCCCCAGTCCTTCTCGTCGCCCTTGCTGGACTTATAGAAGTGCGGTGTCATCATCACGCCGCCGTTGGCGATGCCGCCCACGGCACGTGCGATCTCAATCGGCGAGACGGACAGTGCCTGTCCAAAGCTCATCGAGCCCAGCGTGGCACCGTCATACTGGTCACGCTCCTTGACGATACCCAGGCTCTCTCCCGGAAAATCGACACCCGAGCTGTGACCGATGCCCCACTTGTCCACATAGGCGGCAAAGTCGTCGGCACCGATCTTGCGCCCCACTAGGACAAAGCCCACGTTGGACGAACGGCGCATCATCTCGCGCACATCCATGGTCATGGCATAGTCGCGCTTGTCGGCATCGGTGACGGTATCGTCGCCCACCTTGATGCTCGCCGGCACCTCAAACGACGTACTCGATCGCACGACGCCCAAGTCGAAGCCGGCGCCCGCCACGAGCGTCTTAAAGACCGAGCCGGGCTCGTAGGCGTCGGTGACCAGGCGCAGATTCATATCCTCGGTCTTGGCATTCTCCAGATCGGTCTGGTCGTAAGTCGGATACGAGCAGGCTGCCAAAATCTCGCCTGTCGTAGGATCTGTGACCAGCGCCGAGCCGTTCTTGGCCTTAGTCTTCTCAACTGCCTCTGCCAGGGCATCCTCGGCCGCACGCTGGATATTGACGTCGAGCGTCGTCACGATATCAACGCCGTCGACCGCAGCCACCTTTTTATAGGCACCGCCCGCGATATAGCTGCCGTCTCTCGCGCGCTCGCGTACGAGAGAACCGTTCGTGCCGGTCAGAAGCTTGTTGTATTGCTTTTCGAGACCCGTCAAGCCGTCGTTGTCCACATTCACTACACCCAGCACCTGCGATGCCAGATTGCCGTATGGATATACGCGCTTCATGGCCTGCTCAAAAAGTACGCCGGGCAGGTTCTTCTTCTCCAGCACCGCAGCATCGTCTTCGTCCACTTGGCGCTTGATATACACCCAGGTGCCATCGGACTCGACGAGCTTGCGGCAGGTCTTTTTATCGATTCCAGTTGCCTTGACCAGCGCCGACACCGTCTTGTCAACATCCTCGACAAGCTCCGGGTTCACGGCGATGTTGCGACATTCGACCGACGACGCCAGCACGTTACCGTTGCGGTCGTAGATGGTGCCGCGTTTGGCATAGAGGGTCTGCGCAAGCAGGCGGCGCGCATCGGCACGCTCGCGCAGTTTATCGGCTTCGACAATTTGATAGTCGGCAAGGCGAAAGACGCCCAAGCCCAAGCCAAGCCCAATGAAGCCCATGACGGCTTTGCGGCGAGGCAGAAGCGCGCCTGTGAGCCATTCGGTCGACGAACTCTTGCGCGACCTGGTGTTATGCACTTGAGGGCCGCCCGAGCCGCGAAGTCGTGACGCCGGGTCGTTGCCACGGGACTGCCCGGCGTTGTAAGATTGCCGACCCGTTCCTTGATAACCAGAACGTCCCCGCGACGAGGGACGTCCAGAACCGCGGCCCCCATCGGAACCGCGGCGATAGTCATTTGTCATACTCAGCTACCGTCTTGCTACTGAGCGGTCGCGGTCGCGTTGGCGCCCGCGGCTGCATCCTGCGAAAAGTCAAGTGTAACGCTCTCGCTGGGCTCCACCATGCCATAAGCGCCCGCAAGGTCGCGAATGCGCGTGTCGGCGCCATAGACCGAATGCATGACCTCCAGGTCGGAGCTCTCATCGGTCGCCTTTTCGAGCGTGTTGGTAAGCTCGGCGTTGCTGTTGAGCACCTGGGCCGTAACGCCGGCGAGCGCCACGCGGGCGACGCCGATCGTCATGAAGATAGCCGCAATGATGCAAAACGTTTTAAGAACGCTCATGAAAACCGGGCTTACCGCCTGGTTTGCCTGACGGCCCGCGCCCGTGTAGACATCAAAGCGCGGCGTGCGCTGCTCACGGGGAGCAACGGGGGCCTGCGGCGTCTCACGATAGGCGGGCATGGCGTTCATATCATAGGCGAGTGCTGCGCTTGAAGTGTTGTAGCCCATGATATGCCGCCTCCCATCCCGAGTACGTTGGTAGTGTGTTTAAGCTTCGTTTATGGTGCGAGCGGGAGGTCCAATATCGCGCGGTCGCGCCTACAGACGCTGCGCCACGCGGATTTTGGCTGATCTCGCCCGAGGGTTGCGCTCAACCTCATCAGGCTGGGCAACCAGGGGTTTGCGGGTGATGACCTTGAGTATCGGCACGTTGCCGCACACGCACACCGGAATCTCCGGCGGACACGTGCACCCCTGGCTCATCTCCTTAAAGTGGTTCTTTACGATACGGTCCTCGAGCGAGTGATACGAGATGACGCAGATACGTCCGCCCGGGTTGAGCCACCTGGTGGCGGCATCAAGCCCTCGTTCGAGCACATCGAGCTCGTGATTGACCTCGATGCGAATGGCCTGGAAACTTTTCTTGGCCGGGTGTCCGCCATGCCGACGAGCGGCAGCCGGGATACCCGCCTTGATGATCTCGACAAATTGGCCGGTGGTTTCGATCGGTTCTTGCTCGCGGCGGCGCACGATCTCGCGCGCGATCTGCGAGGCGAACTTCTCTTCGCCGTAGACGCGTAGAATCCGGGCGAGGTCGTGTTCGTTATAGGTGTTGATGACCTCAGCTGCGTTTAAGGTGTTATTACCCGGATCCATCCGCATGTCCAATGGGGCGTCCTCGTTATACGAAAAGCCCCTGCCAGGGATATCGAGTTGCGGTGACGAAACGCCCAAATCGAACAGGAAGCCATCGACCCCGGGCACCTCGGCCGAGCAAAGCAGCTCGTCCAAGTCGCCGAAGTTGCCCTTCAGCAGCCGGTGCGGAACGCCGGGAACCTCGCGGTCCAGACGGGCGCCAGCGGCCTCTAGGGCCATGTCGTCCTGATCGACGCCGAGCAAAAGGCCCGTCTCCCCCACCTGCGCGGCCATCTTTACCGAATGGCCGGCACCGCCAAGAGTGCAATCGCAGACAACGGAGCCGCTCTTTAGCCGCAGCGACTCAAGCACTTCGCCGAGCATGACAGGTTCATGCCGATATTCTTGTGTCAAGATCCCACGCTCCATCCGTTACCCGTGCCTTGCCCTTACGAGAAGAAGAGGTCCAGCAGGGCCTCATCGTCATCGTCCTCATCGGCCGCGGCGCGATCCCAAACCTCAAGGTGGTCGTAGTTGCCCACAACCGTGACCTCGCGGTCGAGGTTCGCCTGCTTGCGGAGAGACTCGGAAAGACCGATACGACCGGCGCTGTCCACGTCCATCGACGTGGTGCGCTTGTTGATCGCCCTCATGAGCTTCTGGTCATTAATGTCACGCGGGTTAAAACCCTCGTGGCCCTCACGACCCGCGAAGAGTCCTTCGACCCACTTATCGAAGGCCTCGGCAGAGAACACGTACAGAGCATCGACATCCAGGGCTTTGAACACGCGAACGTGCTCTCCAAGCTCCTCGCGAAGGGGTGCAGGCAGGGACAGACGACCTTTTGCATCGAGATTGCGCTCGTATGCACCAGTCATTCCCATGTGCGCCCTCCCCTCGGTTACTCAGATGGCACGTACGCGGGGAACCACCCCGCCTGTCGACGTCATTAATAATATGGGGAACCGCCCCATTTTTCAACACCTTTCCCCACCCCTTCCCTCACTCCGCCCCACCACTCCACCCACCATATATCGCAAAACACCCCAAGCATATGTTCGAAAACACAATATGTTGTGTTTACAGCAACGGCGGGATGCCACCTGTGGCACCCCGCCGTTCAACCTCAACCTTCAAGTTGACCTTGAGGCGATTTTTGCGTCCCTTTACATGCCGTTCACATCGCCCCCAAACTCCCCCACCCAAGGCACGTGCGGCCCACCACCGCGATGCCAAGTGGCGAAAAATGGGACGGGCCCCAGATTGCCCATGCGCGCGCAAAAGCACGCCGTGGCAATCTGGGGCCCGTCCCCAAATACCTATAAATTTGCAGGTCAGCGATGAGTTAACGATGCGCCAGCGGGTGCGCCGCCAGATAGACCTCGGTCAGTTGCGTACGATCGACATGCGTGTAGACCTGCGTGGTCGATATATCGGCATGTCCCAAGATCTCCTGTAGCACACGGAGGTCTGCGCCGCCCGCAAGCATATGGGTAGCAAAGGAGTGACGCAGCGTGTGGGGATGGAGTCCCACCAGCCCCACCTGGCGCCCATAGCGCTCACAGATGGCATGGATGCCCTGGCGTGACAGACGGCGGCCGTTCTTATTTAAAAAGACCGCCGAGGTCTCGGTTCCGCGCGCATGGGCCGCCATGCGAGAACGCCCCTCAGTTACATAGAGCGTCAGAGCTCGCGCCGCGCTTCCCACCAGCGGGGACAGGCGTTCCTTTGAGCCCTTACCGCGAACGAGCACAAAACCATCGTCGATATGGATATCGCCCACATCGAGCCCCACCAACTCGCTCACACGTAAACCGCATCCGTAGAGCACTTCCAAGATGGCATGGTCGCGCAAGCCCATCTCGCCCTCGGGGAAGTCTTGATCGAGCAGCGCCGAGACATCCTCCACCGATAGATACTCCGGCAAACGCTCAGCCTTTTTAGGCAGGCGCAACGCCGTCGTTGGATTTTGGGCCACAGCCCCATCGCGCACCAAAAAGGCATGCAGGCCCTTCACGGCCGCAAGCGCACGCTCCACCGAGGCATCGGAATAGCCCCCATCGCGACGGTCGGCGACAAAGCCCTCCACGACCTGACGAGTCACCTCTTCAAAAGACACAATACCCGCCCGCTCCAGATAGGCGCAGTACGTCGTCAGGTCACGACGATAGGCCGCAATCGTGTTGCGCGCCAAACCCCGCTCGACCGCGAGGTAATCGAGATACTCCCCCGCCGCCACGGCGAGCGACGAGGGAGTAGCTTCGGTATGTTCCTTATTCGACGGCACCCTTAGTCCGTAGCGAGGTTCATGGGCGTCACCTGCAGACGGTCGACACCCTCGTGCTGGCCGATCGAAGCGCGCACGAACTCGCGGAACAGCGGCTGCGGGTTGGTCGGGCGGCTCTTGAACTCGGGATGAGCCTGGGTTGCCACATACCACGGATGCACGTCGCGCGGCAGCTCGACCATCTCGACCAGGCGCTCGTCGGGCGACAGGCCCGAGATAACCAAACCGGCGTCCTCAAGCTGGTCGCGGAAGGCGTTGTTGAACTCAAAGCGATGACGGTGACGCTCGTAGACGAGCTCCTCGCCATATGCCTCGCGAGCGAGGGTATCGGCGGCGAGCTTGCACGGATAGGCGCCCAGGCGCATGGTGCCGCCCTTCTCGGTCACGTCCTCCTGCGAGCTCATCAGATCGATGACGCTATACGGACCGTCCGGATCAAACTCGGAGGAGCTGGCACCGGCAAGGCCAACGACATTGCGGGCGAACTCGCACACGGCGACCTGCATACCCAGGCAAATGCCCAGATATGGAATCTTGTGCTCACGGGCAAACTCGGCCGCGAGGATTTTGCCCTCCAGGGCGCGCTTGCCAAAGCCGCCGGGAACCAGGATGCCCGAGGCGTCGCCCAGAACCTCGGAGACATTCTGCTCGTCGAGGCTCTCGCCGTCGACCAGCTGGACGTCCACATGGCGATCGTAGAAGACGCCCGCATGGTGCAGGGC
>CABUVB010000005.1 GCA_902494815.1 uncultured Collinsella sp.
AGTTTGTCGCGAGTTCCGCACGCAAAGGAAAGCACTTAATGTGCTTTCCGTCTTGCGCAGGACTGTAGAGCAGCAAACTTCCTGCCCTCCGGTCCGCCCCCGGAGCCACTGCTAAGTTATCCCCCGGCATTCAGAAAATCTAAGTGCCAAAAAATAAGATTTTTTGACTCCGTGTTGTATAACCCGCCATTCGTGGGTACCATTCAACGCGTACGCAAACAAAAAGGGTTAACCCGCGCGGCATGACCGCGCGGCCCACAAAGGAGGAAACAAGCATGTCGTCTTTGAAGCCGCTTGCAGATCGCGTCCTGGTCAAGCCCGACGAGGCCGAGCAGAAGACCGCTTCTGGTCTGTACATCGCCAGCAACGCTCAGGAGAAGCCGCAGCGCGGCACCATCGTTGCCGTTGGCGCCGGTAAGGTCAACGACAAGGGCGAGCGCATCCCCATGGACGTTCAGGTCGGTGACGTTGTCATCTACGGTAAGTTTGGTGGCAACGAGGTCAAGGTCGACGGCGAGAAGTATCTGCTGATGCGCGCCGACGACATCTACGCCGTCGTCGAGGCCTAGTCTCGTCAGAATCTCTGATTCGTCTTTGAACGCGTCCGCCGCATAGGACTCGGAAGCGGCGACGCGAGTCACATTTCTTTTGGAGGATTACCTACCATGGCAAAGAACATTACGTTCAACACCGATGCCCGCGCCAAGCTCGCCAAGGGCGTCAACACTCTGGCCGACGCCGTTACCGTCACCATGGGCCCCAAGGGCCGTTACGTCGCTCTGCAGCGCACGTTCGGTGCCCCGACCATCACCAACGACGGCGTTTCCGTCGCTAAGGAGATCGAGCTCGAGGACAACATCGAGAACATGGGCGCTCAGCTGGTGAAGGAGGTCGCCACCAAGACCAACGACACCGTGGGTGACGGCACCACCACCGCAACCCTGCTCGCTCAGGCTATCGTCAACGACGGTCTGCGCAACGTCGCTGCCGGCGCCAACCCGCTGGCCATCCGTCGCGGCATCGACAAGGCCGTCAACGCCGCCGTCGCCGAGATGAAGAAGCAGGCCAAGCCGGTCGAGACCAAGGAGCAGATCGCTTCCGTCGGCACCATCTCCGCTGGTGACCCCGAGGTTGGCGAGAAGATCGCCGAGGCCATGGAGGTCGTGGGCAAGGACGGCGTCATCACCGTCGAGGATTCCCAGACGTTCGACATTACCATCGACACTGTCGAGGGCATGCAGTTCGACAAGGGCTATGTCTCCGCTTACTTCGTCACGGACAACGACCGCATGGAGGCCGTGATGAAGGATCCGTACATCCTCATCACCGACCAGAAGATCTCCAGCGTTCAGGACATCATGCCCGTTCTCGAGGCTGTCCAGCGCGCCGGCCGTGGCCTGCTCATCATCGCTGAGGACATCGACGGCGAGGCTCTGCCGACCCTGGTCCTCAACAAGATCCGTGGCGCCCTCAACGTCTGCGCCGTCAAGGCTCCGGGCTACGGCGATCGCCGCAAGCGCATCCTCGAGGACATCGCCGTCCTCACCGGTGGCCAGGCCGCTTTGGACGAGCTGGGCGTGAAGGTCGCTGACATTACCGCCGATATGCTCGGTACCGCTAAGTCCGTCACCATCTCCAAGGACAACACCGTCGTCGTCGGCGGTGCTGGCTCCAAGGAGGCCATCGACGCCCGTATCGCTCAGATTAAGGGCGAGATGGAGAACACCACCTCTGACTTCGACCGTGAGAAGCTCCAGGAGCGCCTGGCCAAGCTCTCCGGTGGCGTTGCCGTCATCAAGGTTGGCGCTGCTACCGAGTCCGAGCTCAAGGAAATCAAGCATCGCGTCGAGGACGCCCTGCAGGCCACCCGCGCTGCTGTCGAGGAGGGCATCGTCGCTGGCGGCGGCGTCGCCTTCATGGACGCTGCTCCTGCGCTCGATGCCGTCGAGATCGATGACCCCGAGGAGAAGATCGGCGTCGACATCGTCAAGAAGGCTCTGACCGCTCCGGTCGCTACCATCGCCAAGAACGCTGGCTTTGAGGGCGCTGTCGTGGTCGACAAGGTCGCCGAGCTGCCCGCCGGCCAGGGTCTCAACTCTGCCAACGGCGAGTGGGGCGACATGATCGAGATGGGCGTCCTCGACCCCGTCAAGGTCAGCCGCGTCACCCTGCAGAACGCTGCTTCTGTCGCCAGCCTGATCCTCATCACCGAGGCTACCGTCTCCGATGTGCCCAAGAACACTCAGCTTGAGGACGCTATCGCTGCTGCCACCGCTGGTCAGCAGGGCGGCGGTATGTACTAAGGCCGACAAGGTCTAGAACTCCCACCGGGAATCCGGGGGCGTGACGGGGGCTTCTCTCCGGAACGTCCTCGGACATGCAAAGAGGCTCCGCATCGCGCTTCGCGCTGCGGAGCCTCTTTGCGTCCTGCGGAATGATCCGGAGAGAAGCCCCCGTCACGCCCCCGGATCCCCTGCGTTTACGGCCTTGAGGTCGGCTCGCGGAGAAGGACGTGGTTGATGGGAGTACGTGTCCCCTTCGCTGTTTCGCGCTTCGCGCGAAAGGCGCGCTACTTTGGGATGGGTGGGGAATGTGGTTGTTGCGGCAACTGGTCCCCATCATAAATTACCCTTGGCATACTTGCGCGAGAACCTGCTCGTGCTACACTTGCAATTGCTGTTTCAGGGCGGGGTGAAATTCCCCACTGGCGGTAAATCGGGCGGTGTCAAAGGGACGCCGTGGCGCAGGCGAGGTGTCTGCGACCGAGCCGATGAGTCCGCGACCCGTGCGTGTGTTGGTTCGCATGCCGGCTGAACTGGTGAGATCCCAGTACCAACGGTTAGAGTCCGGATGAAAGAGGCAGGTGATCTTATGTCTGAACAGTCGCAGCATATCCATTTTGAGAACACGAATAGGTGGAGCACCAAACAGCTCGTTACCATGGCGTTGATGTGCGCCCTGGGAGCGCTGTTTATGTATGTGCAGCTGCCCATCCTTCCTTCGGCGCCGTTTTTGACGTATGACCCGTCGCTGGTGCCGGCGATGGTGTGTGGATTTGCGTATGGTCCTGGTGCCGGCACTGCCGTTGCCGCCATGGCGATCGTCATCCATGCGCTTACCACGGGTGACTGGGTCGGCGCGCTTATGAACTTGGTTGCCACGCTGGGCTATATTCTGCCTGCGGCTATCGTCTATCAGAAGATGCACACCTACAAGGGTGCCGTGATTGGCCTGGCGCTCGGCGTCATTGCCGCTACGGCGCTGTCCATGGTCGCGAACCTGACCATCGGCGTTTGGTTCTGGTATGGCTCGGCCGATGTGATTCTGCCGCTCATGCTTCCCGCCGTCTTGCCGTTTAACCTCATCAAGACCGTGCTCAACTCGGTGTTGACGCTGGTGGTGTACAAGGCGGTCTCTAATCTCATCACGCCCAAGAAGGACCAGGTCAAAGGCCGCGCATGATTGAGTGTCGGGGCGTTTCCTTTAGCTATGACGGTGCTGTACCGGCGCTCGATGGCATCGATCTGAACATCGAGGATGGCGAGTTTTTCTGCATCCTCGGCGGAAACGGGTCGGGCAAGTCTACGTTTGCCAAGCATTTGAACGCGCTGCTGCAGCCCGATGCGGGAACGGTGTGCGTCAACGGCATGGACGCGTCCGATCCCGAGCTGGTCTACGATATCCGCTCGACTGCGGGCATGGTGTTCCAGAATCCCGACGACCAGCTTGTGGCGACGCTTGTCGAGGACGATGTTGCGTTTGGTCCCGAGAACTTAGGGGTCGAATCGGCCCAGATCGCGCAGCGCGTGCGCGAGGCGCTGAAGGGCGTGGGTCTGGTGGGCTTTGAGCGCCACGAGACCCACGCTCTCTCGGGCGGACAAAAGCAGCGCGTGGCGCTTGCCGGCGTGCTCGCCATGGAGCCGCGTGTGCTCATTTTGGACGAGGCGTCCTCGATGCTCGATCCGTGCGGGCGCAAGGGCCTTATGAAGGCCTGTCACGCGCTGCACGAACGCGGCATGACCATCGTGATGATTACGCACTTTATGGAAGAGGCCGCTGAGGCCGATCGCGTTGCTGTCTTCCAGGCGGGCCGCGTTGCCATGCTCGGTACGCCCGAGGAGATCTTGACGCGGGCGGACGAACTTGCACGGCTGAACCTGGATATGCCGGCATCGTGCTGTCTTGGCAAGGCGCTTCGCGCGAAGGGCGTGCCCATTTGCGCACAGGTGCGCGAGGCGGATATGGTCGCCGATATAGCGCAGGCTTATGCCGAGCGGAGTAGGACAGGCATCGTCGGGCGGCCTTTTGCGTCCGATCTTCGTATTCCCGACAACGTTTCCTCTGCGCTCGATGGCGCAGACGCGCCGGAGCCCGTCATCGAGATTTCGCACCTTTCGTATAGCTATTCGCTGAGCGCCCGTGAGCGTCGCCGTTGGCACAAGCGCTCAGCCGCCGAGGGCACATCGAACAAGCAGGCCCTCTGGGGCAACGACCCTAGCAGCCCCTGGGCGTTGCGAAATGTGTCGCTAACGGTGCGTCGTGGCGAGTTCCTGGGCCTTGCGGGCCATACCGGTTCGGGTAAATCGACGCTGGTCCAGCATCTCAACGGTTTGATTCGCCCCCAGGAGGGATCCGTTCGCGCGCTGGGGCTCGATCTGTCAAACAAGAAAGACGCCGCCGCGGTTAAGGCCAAGGTCGGCGTGGTGTTTCAATACCCTGAGCGTCAGCTGTTTGCCGAAACCGTGGCGCAGGACGTGGCGTTTGGTCCGCATAACCTTGGCTTGCCGCAAGATGAAGTCGACCGTCGTGTCGAGTCATCGCTCTCACGCGTGGGCCTCGACCTTTCCACGGTCGGCGACAAGAGTCCCTTTGAGCTTTCGGGCGGTCAGCAACGGCGTGTGGCATTCGCCGGCGTGCTCGCCATGGAGCCCGAAGTCCTGGTACTCGATGAGCCCATGGCGGGGCTCGATCCGGCTGCTCGCAGGGATTTCCTAGGGCTCATCGATCGACTCCATCGCGAGGGCCTGACCGTTGTCATGGTTTCGCACAGCATGGATGACCTGGCCAATTGCTGCGACCGTATTGTCGTGATGAACGAAGGTGCGGTGTTTGCCGAGGGAACCCCCGCGCAGGTGTTTGCGCATGCCGATGAGCTCAAGTCGATCGGCTTGGGCGTTCCCGCCGCCCAGCGTATGGCGCTGGCGCTTACGGAGGCGGGCGTGCCGCTGCGTCGCGGCGGGCTCTATACGGTTGAGTCGTTGGCCGACGAGTTGGTGGACCTGCTGATCGGTCGCTCAGACGGTTCTTCTAACGTCTCGGACAAGGCCAAATCCGAAACGGTCGTGCGAGAGGAGGGCTGCTGATGGAGGCGTTTTCGTTTGGCAGCTACTATCCGAGCGATAGTGCGATCCATCGCCTGGATCCGCGCGCCAAGCTGCTCCTGGGCTTTGTGTTTTTAATCACAACGCTGACCGTCGGCGGCTTCCGTGGACTGGCCCCTGTCGCAATGTTTGTCGTGCTGATCTATGCCGTGTCTCGGGTGCCGGTTCGTCGCGTTCTGTCGTCGATGGCGCCGCTGCTGGCAATCGTCGTCGTGGTCGCGGTGCTCAACCTGTTTTCCGACCAGAGCGGGCGCATTCTGTGGCAGCTCGGGTTTCTGCAGATAAGCGAGGGCTCGCTGCGTTCTGCGGCGTTTATGGCGTGCCGCCTGAGCTTGATGATGGCCGGCATGAGCGCCATTACGCTCACCACACCGACACTCGACCTCACTGCGGGCTTTGAGCGTCTGCTCGCACCGTTTGCGCGCGTGGGGCTTCCGGCGCACGAGCTCGGCATGATTATGGGTATCGCGCTGCGCTTTATGCCGCAGTTTGCCACTGAGATGAAACAGACGGCCGATGCGCAGGCGAGCCGCGGTGCGCGCGTGACGGGAGGCCCGCTCGGCGGCGTGCGTATGCTCGGCAGTGTGGCGATTCCGCTGTTCACGGGCGTGTTCCGCCATGCCGAGACGCTGTCTGCTGCCATGGATGCACGCTGCTATCACGGCGAGCAGGGCCGCACGCGCCTGCATGCGCTTGCATTTCGCCGCGGGGATGCGCTGGCTGCGGTGGTGACGGCGCTGCTGCTCGCGTGTGTCATCGTCATCAACCTTCAACTTGTTTAGGCGCGATTCGAGCGCAAGAAAGGGGTCCCTATGACCGACAACGACCGCACGGCTCAGCTTGAGCGCGCCTGTTCGTATCTCAGGCGCATTCCGGCGTGGTATCTGGCCACGACCGATGCGAGCGACGGGCATCAGCCCCGCGTGAGGCCGTTTTCGTTTGCCATGGTAGATGACGGTAAGTTGTGGTTTTGCACGTCGCGCGACAAGGATGTGTGGGCGGAGTTGAGCGCGAATCCCAAGTTTGAGGTATCGGGCTGGAAGCCGGGGGAATGTTGGATCGTATTGACCGGCGAAGCCGCACTTGAGGACGACGCAGTTGCGAGCGACAAGGTGCGTCAAGCGGGTTTTAAGCACATGGTGGGCATTGGCGAGGAACACGAGAGTGCCAACGACGGCCGCCTTGCTTTCTTTTCGGTCCGCAACATTGCCGCGCGCTTCTGTGATATCGACGGCAGCGAGGAGCGCCTGGAGCTCTAGCTCGCACAAACCAGGCTCCCAAACTAGCTAGTACAGGAGGAAACATGGACGGATTGAATACGGTGTTGGAGTATCTGACGTCGGTGCCGGCATGGTATTTGGCGACGAGCGTTGACGGGCAGCCTCATGTGCGTCCGTTTTCGTTTGCGCAGATCCAGGACGGCAAGCTGTGGTTTGTGACAGCGCGCACCAAAGATGTGTGGCAGGAGCTGCTGCAAAACCAGCGCTTTGAGGCCACGAGTTGGTGGCCGGGCCATGGCTGGTTGATTCTGCGCGGACGTGCGGGTCTGGATGACCGGGCTTCGAGCGAAATGCGCGAGGCAGGATGGAAACATCTTGAGCGCTTGAGCGAGCACTATGAGGGGCCTAACGACCCCACGCTCGTCTTCTTTAGCGTCGAGGAACCCGAGGCTTTTATCTGCAATCACGACGAATGGGTGCCGGTCGAGCTCTAGCCAGCTGGCTCATCCTAACAACTTGGTTTTCGCATGGGCGGGCCCCGTATTGCCCGGCGCCGTTAGGAGCGCCGGTCAATACGGGGCCCGCTCTATTTGTCAATTCCTTCAAGCGAATGTGTCGGGAATGTTTCAATGCATGAATATGCAAGCCATTTACGTGTTCATGCATCTTTTGGTGCTAAAGTCTCAAACCACTTCATAACGACCGCTGCGAAATGCGCATCGGTGCATAAATCGCAGACAAGGAGTCTGATATGTCTTTGAAGGTTGGAATCGTCGGCGCGGCTGGATATGCCGGAGCCGAGCTCATTCGCCTCGTGCTCGGCCATCCCGAGTTTGAACTTGTTGCCATTACGTCCAACGCCGATGCCGGCCAGCCGCTGTCCGCGGTGTATCCGAGCTTTGCTGGCGTGAGCGATCTGGTTTTCACCACGCATGACGCCCCCGAGCTTAAGAGCTGCGATGCGGTTTTTCTTGCCGTGCCGCACACGGCTGCCATGGCACAGGTGCCTGCGCTCCTTGCCGCGGGCGTTTCCTGCTTTGATCTTTCGGCCGATTATCGTCTGAGCGACGCGTCCGTCTTTGAGGCATGGTATGCCGCCGAGCACACGAGCCCCGAGCTGCTCAAGACCCGCGCTTTCGGCCTGCCCGAGCTGTTCTGCCAGGACTTGGAGACCGCTGCATCCGACTTTGCTGACGGCAAGTCCGTGCTGGTCGCCTGCGCCGGTTGCTATCCCACCGCAACGAGCCTTGCTGCCGCTCCCGCCGTGCGCGCCGGCTGGGTTGCCGAGAACGGCCCCGTAATCGTCGATGCCATTAGCGGCGTGACGGGTGCCGGCAAGTCCTGCAACGCTCGTACGCATTTTTGCAGCGCTGACGAGAACTTGGAGGCCTACGGCGTGTGCAAGCATCGCCACACGCCCGAGATTGAGCAAATCCTTGGCCTGACCGATCGCGTCGTCTTCACCCCGCATCTGGCACCGCTCAAGCGCGGCCTGCTCTCCACGGTGACGCTGCCGCTCACGCCGCAGGCCATCGACTCCCTGGCTCTTGAGGACGTTGTCGACTATTACAAGCAGTTCTACGCTGGTCGCACCTTCGTGCGCGTACTCGATGCCGGCCAGCAGCCCAAGACGGCTTCGGTCGTCGGCACCAACGCCGCCCAGATTGGCCTCGCGCTCAACAAGCGCGCGGGCGTGCTGGTGACGACGGGCGCCATCGACAATCTGTGCAAGGGCGCTGCGGGCCAAGCAGTCCAGTGCGCCAATATCGTCTTTGGCTTTGACGAGCGACGAGGCTTGCCCACAGTGGCGTGCCCGGTGTAGCACATTCGATTGTTAACGATTTGGCAGTCGGGCATCGAGTGGGGCGCCACTTTTAAGCTGGTCTCATGATTACGACTGGCATGGCGCACCAACCGATGTCCGTTTTTTGTTTAACATAAGGAGTCATAAAGACGATGAATACCGACCTGATTGATATCAAGATTCGCGCCGTCGAGGGTGGCGTTACGGCAGCGGCCGGCTTTAAGGCCGCAGGCATCCATGCGGGATTCCGGAAGAATCCCGAGCGCTTGGACTATGCGCTCGTCGTGCCCGATAAACCCTGTCCCGGTGCCGGCGTGTTTACCACCAATCGCTTTTGCGCGGCGCCCGTGCAGGTGAGCCGTGCCAATCTGGGCGGTGCCGACAAGGGCTACGGTATCATTGCCGGCGTTTCGGTCAACTCCGGCAACGCGAACGCCGCCACGGGCGAGACCGGCCTTGCCTGCGCGCGCGAGACCTGCAACATCGCATCGCAGGTTATCGGCTGCGAACCCCAGCAGATCCTGGTTGCCTCCACGGGTGTGATCGGGCAGATTCTGCCGATCGACACGTTTGAGACAGCCGTTCCGTCCGCATACGAGGCACTTTCTGCCCATGGCGGTGCCGATGCAGCCCGTGCCATTATGACGACCGATACACACTCCAAGGAGTATGCCGTTCGCTATCGCAGTGAGGCCGCGGGCCATGCGGGCAACGCTTATACGGTGGGCGGCATGTGCAAGGGCTCGGGCATGATCATGCCCAACATGGCAACCATGATCGCAGTTATCACTACCGATGCCCCCGTCGAGCCGGCGGCGCTCCACGCCCTGTTGCTCTCCACCGTCAAGCAGACCTTCAACAAGGTAACGGTCGATTCCGACACCTCGACCAACGACACCTGCATCATGCTTGCCTCCGGCGCCGCTGCCGCAGATGCCGAGCCTGTCGTCGAGGGTTCCGATGCCTTTGACGAGTTGGCATTTGCCGTGCACGAGGTGTGCGAGAGCCTGGCGCGCAACATCGCCGCCGACGGCGAGGGCGCATCCAAGCTTGTTACGGTCAACGTTACCGGCGCCGTGAACGACGAGGAGGCCGATATCGCCGCCCGCGCCGTTGCCAACTCGCCGCTCGTTAAGACCTGCATCGCCGGCCACGACTGCAACTGGGGCCGCGTTGCTATGGCGCTTGGTAAGTGCGGCGTGAAGTTTAATCAGGAAGATGTTTCCATCGACATGATGGGCATGCCTGTCTGTCGCGACGGTCTGACTGTTCCCTTTGACGAGGACGAGGCTCTACGGCGTTTCGAGGCGCCCGAGATCGTGATCTCGGCCGACCTGGGCGCAGGCGACGCGGCAACGACCGTGTGGACCTGCGACCTCACGCATGAGTACATCTCCATCAACGGCGACTACCGTTCCTAGATTCCGGGCACGCTGCGCATCTTGCCGCGATTGCGGACAGCGGAGCACGGCGCGATAACGATACGAAAGACGAGGCAGATTATGAAATTCGCACGCGATTGTCGTTCGAGCGAATCCAACGAAGCAACCGCGCAGCTGCTGTTCGAAGCGCTGCCGTGGATTAAGAACCTGACCGGCAAGACGGTTGTTATCAAATATGGCGGAGCCGCCATGGTTGATGAGCAGCTGCGCCGCGACGTGATGAGCGACATCGTTTTGCTCAAGATCATCGGTATGCGCCCCGTCATCGTGCACGGCGGCGGCAAGGCCATCAACGAGGCGCTCAGCCACTATGACATCCCCGTCGAGTTTAAGAACGGCCAGCGTGTGACCACGCCTGCCACCATGGATATCGTGCGCGAGGTGCTGGGCGGTAAGGTCAACCAGGAGCTGGTCGCAGCGCTCAACCACCATGGCAACCTGGCCGTGGGCGTGTCGGGCAGCGATGCCGGCACGCTCATCGCCGAGCCGCTCGACCCCGAGCTCGGTCGCGTGGGCAAAGTGACGCACGTCAACACCGACTATATCGAGCGCTTACTCGATAGCGAGTACATCCCCGTCATCGCTACCGTCGCGGCGGGGGAGGACGGCGGTTTCTTCAACATCAACGCCGACACCGCCGCCGGTGCCGTTGCCGCGGCGCTCCATGCGCATAAGGCGATCTTTTTGACCGATGTCGATGGCCTGTACAAGGACTTTAGCGACAAGGACTCGCTTATCTCCAACCTAACGCTCGACGAGGTTAACGAAATGCTCTACGGCGGCGAGGTCGATAAGGGCATGATTCCCAAGCTGCGTGCGGCCGTCGATGCGCTTACCGGCGGCGTATTTCGTGCCCACATCATTAACGGTACTACGCCGCATTCGCTGCTCCTGGAGCTGCTGACCGATGCCGGCGTCGGCACCGTGATCCATTCCACCGAGACGGCTTACGAGTTCGATACGCATCCGCATCCGCTTTCGACGTTTGCTGCGCGTCTGACCGAAAACCTTGACGAGGTCGAGAAGCTTCAGACGGTTTAGCTGACCCGCAGCCGCCCCATTCCTGCACCCATAGCCCCGCGCCGTCTGGCGCCCAACGAAAGGCATCTCATGTCACTTGCAGCACAACAATCGCTTGAATCCCACTACGTCATGCACACCTTTGGTCGCTCGCCGGTCGAGTTTGTCGAAGGCCACGGCATGAAGCTCATCGGTGACGATGGTCGTGAGTATCTCGACTTTCTCGCTGGTATCGGTGTGTGCAGCCTTGGCCACGGCAACCCTGCAGTGCTCTCGGCGCTCGAGGCTCAGACCAAAAAGCTTCTGCATGTGTCTAACTACTTCTACATCGAGCAGCGTGGACAGGTCGCGGCGCTGCTGTCCAAGCTTGCCAACGACGACGTAGATGGTGCGTGCGTGCTGGCCGATGCCATTGCCGCCGGCGATGAGACCACGGCCGCTGCGCTCGATGCCCCGGCTGCGGACGAGCAGGTGTGGGAGACGTTCTTTGCCAATTCTGGTGCCGAAGCCAACGAGGGCTCGATGAAGCTTGCGCGTCTGTACGCCAAGCGTGCTGGCAACGGTGGCAACACCATCGTGTGCATGCGCGGCGGCTTTCACGGTCGTACGCTCGAGACTATTGCGGCCACCATGCAGGATTGGCTACAGGACAGCTTCCGCCCGCTGCCGGGTGGCTTTGTGGCCTGCACGCCCAACGATGTAGATGAACTGCGCGCAATCTTTAAGCAGTTGGGCAGTGAAATCTGTGCCGTGATGCTCGAGCCGATCCAAGGCGAGAGCGGTGTGCATCCCATGACCGAGGAGTTTATGGCTACGGCGCGCGACTTGGCACATGAGGTGGATGCCGTGCTTATCGCCGACGAGGTCCAGTGCGGAATCTTTCGCACGGGCAAGCCGTTTGCGTTCCAGACCTATGGCGTGGAGCCCGACATTATGAGCCTTGCCAAGGGCATCGCCGACGGCGTGCCCATGGGGGCCGTGGTGGCGAAGAAAGAGATCGCCGACGTGTTTAAGCCCGGCGATCACGGTTCGACCTTCGGTGGTAGCTGCTTGGCCATCGCGGCGTGTGCCGCGACGCTCTCCGTGCTTGTGCGCGGCGATTATGCCGAGCATGCTGCCAAGGTTGGCGCCTATATGGAGCAGGCGCTGGCTAAGCTTCCGCATGTGGTAGAGGTGCGTGGTCGCGGCCTGATGCTCGGCTGCGATCTTGACGATGCCGCGGGTGATGCACACGACGTTGTAGCCCGTGCATTGGGGGCTGGTGCAGTGATCAACGCTACAGGCGCACATACGCTGCGCTTCCTTCCGCCGCTCGTGTGCGAAGAGGCCGACGTGGACAGCCTAATCGAGATCCTGTCGGACGTTTTGGCCTAGCGAGAGTAAAACATAGCCAGTTTGAACGGGTTCCAGATTGTCGGTGCGTCATTTGATGCATCTTTGGACGGTCTGGAACCCTTTTTGTCATCAATCTGCAAAGGCCACGGCCTTTGCGACAGACGTGCTGTCGGGTTCGAATCCCTCTGCGATGGGCCCAAACAAAAACGGTCCCCTTTCGAGGACCGTTTCCAATTCAATGGTGGGCGATGAGGGATGTCCGCGTGCGGCTTCGCCGCCCGCCCTCGCTTCGGGCCTGCGGCCCTCGCGTGCTGCGCTGGAAAACGCTTCGCGTTTCCTCAGCTCCGCACCCTTGCGGGTTCGAATCCCATGCGCTGGGCACAAAAAAGAAAGGCCTCCATCACTGGAGGCCTAACAATTCAATGGTGGGCGATGAGGGATTCGAACCCCCAGCCTTGTGCGTGTAAAGCACCTGCGCTAACCGTTGCGCCAATCGCCCGCAGGGATTGAGTATAGCGGAAACCCTGCGCTGTTCACCGCTAATTCATAACGAAATCTAAGCGGCGACTTCGGCGCCCTTGCCCTCGTCGATAAAGAAGCGTTTGTACCAGATGAGGAAGGTCAGCGTGGTATAGATCTTGCGCTGGTTGAGCGCACGGCCCTCAAAGTGATCGTCGAGCAGTTTCATGAGCGCATCGGTGTCAAAGAAATCAGCAGCCCACGGCGCGGTGAAGTATTCCTTTACGTAGTCGTAGTACTTTTGCTGGCGCAGCCAGAACTTGACCGGTACGGGGAAGCCCACCTTCTTGCGCGTTGCCCACTCGTCGGGCAGCGTGCGGTTGGCGGCGTGACGCAGGACGAGCTTGCAGCCTTCTTCGTTAACACGGTAGTTGGCGGGAATGTGCTCGGCAAACTCCATGACCTTCTTGTCCAGGAACGGGACGCGAAGCTCAAGAGAATGCGCCATGCACATCTTGTCGGCCTTGAGCAGAATGTCGCCCGGTAGCCACATGTTCATATCCAGATACTGTTTCTTGGAAAGCTCGCAGCAGTTGGGAACCTGCTTGTAGTACTCGGCGCACATCTCGGCGGCGTTCTTGCCGGTGTCATAAGCGGGCTTGAGCACCTCGTCGACCTCGGAGGGATCGAACACCTTTGCCTGACCCACATACCAGCGCTCGGGAACCTCGGCGCATTTCGTCAGGAAGTTGTGGCCCTTAAAGTAGGGGAGATGCTGAACGAGTGAGCCCAGGGCGCGACGTACGCCGAGCGGCACGCGCTTCTTAAAGGTGCGCATCTCGGGGGTGTCCTCGTACCACTCATAGCCGGCAAACAGTTCGTCGGCACCCTCGCCCGAAAGGACGACGGTGACCTCCTTGGAAGCCATCTGCGCCAGATAGTACAGCGGCACGCTGGACAGGTTCGATTGCGGCTCGTCCATGTGGTACTGGATATCGGGCAGTGCATCAAAGAACTCGTCGGCGGTAATCATCTTGCGCACGTTCTTGATGCCCAGCTTGTCGGAAAGCTCGGCGGCGTAGTTGGTCTCGTTGAAGTTCTTGTAATCGAAGCCGACAGAATACGTGGTGTCGGGCATGAGACAGGCAGCGATGTAGCTGGAATCGACACCGCCGGAGAGGAACGAACCAACCTTAACATCGGCGATTCGGTGCGCAGCGACGCTTTCGTGCACGACCTTGTCGCACTCGTCCACGTACTCCTCGAAGGTCTTGGAGTTATCGTCGGTGAAGTCACAGCTCCAGTAACGCTTGATGTCCATGGTGTTGGTCGTCAGGTCATACGTAAAGCAATGCGCTGGGGCAAGCTTGAACACGCCCTTAAAGAAGGTCTCCTCCGTGGCGGGGAATTGCAGCGTCAGGTAGGGGCGCAGCGCGTCGTGGTTGACAGCCTTCTCAAACTTGGGATGGTCCAGGAAGCTCTTGATCTCGGAGCCAAACAGCAGCGAGCCATCGGATGCCTGGTAGTAATAGAACGGCTTGATACCAAAGATGTCACGAGCACCAAAGAGTTTGTTCTTGTTCTGGTCGTGAATCACGAACGCGTACATGCCGCGCAGACGGTTGACCAGGTCCTCGCCCCACTCCTCGTAACCGTGTACCAGGACTTCGGTATCAGCGTTGCAGTGGAAGGCGTAGCCGGCCGCCTCCAGCTCGGCACGAAGCTCCTGGAAGTTGTAGATCTCTCCGTTGAAGACAATCGTGACCTTGCCGTCGTCGCTCGACATGGGCTGGGCTCCAGCTTCGGAAAGATCGAGAATCGAAAGACGACGAAAACCAAGGGCAACGTTGTCGACGATATGCTGGCCGCCCATATCGGGACCACGGTGGATGATGCGATTCATCATGGCCGTGAGAACCAGCTCACTCTGTTCATCTGTACCGGTAAAACCGACAAAACCGCACATGCAAGATCCTTTCTGCTGACGGCTCAGGTGTACTGCCGCAAGGATTGCGGCAGCTGATGTCAAATAATCTTTACTATCATGCCAATCTTTTGTTTCGTGATAGGGCATAAGCGCCGAGCGAACCGAAAAAACCACGTCCCGATCTTCAGGCGAAGCGGCGGGACGTGGTTGCGAACGCTATGTTAAAGAACAGCACCCAGATTTCCTTGTTTTTACACGGGGTGAACACTGTTGCCATTTATTAGACCACGGCACAGTCCATGCAATTTTTTAGAAGGCTGTGATGCGCGCAAGGTCAGGTGGCATATTAGGATGGTTGATAATACAGAATGTTTCATCGTTTCTGCCGCGGGACGTCTTCTGCCCTTTAAGGCTGAATTTAGCGAGAGAGGTCTTTGTATGTCGAGTCCGACACAAGAGAAGCTAACTCTGATGCGCTATATAGAGTTGCTCGAGGAAGATGACCTTGTTGTTTCCAGACCGAGCGCTTCGTGCGACCAGCGCATTGAGTTTGCGACTGATGACTCGCGCCAGGTGCGTCCGGGCACGTTGTTTGTCTGCAAGGGCCGTGCGTTTAAGCGCGAGTACCTGCTTTCGGCAATCGCCGATGGCGCCGTGGCCTACGTTTCCGAGGTCGATTACGATGTTGATCTTCCCGCGGTGATTGTGAGCGATATTCGTCGCACGCTCGCCGTGGTGGCAGATGCCTTTTATGGGCACCCGTCGGGTAAGGTGAAGGTCTGCGCCTTTACAGGCACCAAGGGCAAGTCGACCTGCAGCTTTTATCTGCGCGGCATCCTCGCCAACGAGGCCAAGCTTACGGGCTGTCATCGACCCGCTCTTAATACGGGCATTGAGTTCGACGACGGCATCGAGACGGGCCCTTCCAAGCTGACGACTCCCGAATCCTTCCTGCTGCAGTCTCGCATCGCACATGCTGCGGAGGCGGGTGCCCCGTGGCTGGTTATGGAGGCATCGAGTCAGGGCCTCAAATACGAGCGCACGGGCAAGATTGACTTTGAAGTCGGCGCCTTTACCAATATCGGCGAGGATCACATTTCGCCGATTGAGCATCCGACGCTCGAGGATTACTTTGCCAGTAAGCTCAAAATCTTCTCGCAGAGCCGTTTTGCCGTGGTCAATCTCGATATGGATAAGGTCGATCGCGTGCTCGAGGCGGCATCTCGTTGCGAACGTACGGTGACGTTCTCCCTGACCGACGAGCGTGCCGACGTGCTTGCGCTGGCGATTCGCAATGGCGACTGCGGCGTGGTGGCAACGGTGCGCACGCCCCGCTTTACGCGCGACATTGTGATTCCCACGCCGGTTAAGTTCAATGTGTCCAACGCGCTTGCCGCTATTGCCTGCGCCGAGGCCCTGGGTATTTCCGAAGAGGGCATCGTCCATGGCTTTGAGGGCGTCTTCGTTCCCGGTCGTATGGAGCTCTATCCGTCCGTATCGGGCAAAATCTTGGGCGTTGTCGATTTTGCACATAACGGCATGAGCCTCGAGACGCTCCTGCGTGACTTGCGCGAGAACTATCCCGAGCGCGAGCTGGCGGTTGTATTTGGCGCTACGGGCGGTAAGGGTGTCGATCGACGCACCACGATGGGCATCGCCGCTGGCAAGTATGCCGACCGAATCGTGATTACCGAGGATGACCCCGGCCCCGAGGATGTCGAGGACATCTGCGCCGAGATCGCGCGCAACGTTCAAGCGCAGGGAAATGATAACTGGCAAATCGTGACGGATCGCGTTGCCGCTATCGAGACTGCCGTGCGCGAAACCATCCGTCCTGCCGTGGTCATCGTGACCGGTAAGGGCGAGGAAGAGCGTATGCTGCGCAAGAACGGACCCGAGCCTTGTGAGCGCGACGGTTCGATTCTCAAGCGCACCCTTGCGGCGTACGACGCCTAGACCAAGCCCCTTCTATGTAAACGGAGTGACCATGTCCCACAACATCCTGCCGACCGTTGCCGAGCTTTCGGGCGAGATGCGCGAGCGTCTTGCCAAGGTCAAGTATGTCTTTACCGATCTGGACGCCACGATGCTCGCCCCCGGCTCGTGCGTGCTGCGCGATAACGACGGCAATCCCTCGACCAAGCTCGTCGAGGCGGTTGTCGCGCTCGCTCGTGCCGGCATCCAGGTGGTCCCCACCTCGGGTCGCAATCGCACCATGATCCATGAGGACGCCCGCGTGCTCGGCCTCAACTCCTACATCGGCGAGATGGGCGGCCTGGTCATGTACGACCTCAAGGCCAACGACTGGGAGTATCTGACGGGCGACATGCCCTACGACCCCGCCTGCGGTCTCACGCCGCACCAGGTGATCGAGCAGACCGGCGTGTGCGAGAAGATCCTTGCCCGCTGGCCGCACAAGATCGAGTACCACAACGACATGTCGACCGGCTACAAGTACCGTGAGGTCACCGTCGGCATGCGCGGCGATGTGCCCGACGATGAGGTCCAGGCTATCCTGGACGAGGCCGGCTGCGGTCTGGTCTGGGCTTGCAACGGCCATCTGACTCACCTGTCCAAGCCGACGACGCTCGAGCTTAATCGCGTCGAGGACGGCCGCGCCTTCAACATCAATCCGGCGGGTCTCAACAAAGGCGTTGCCATTGCGCGCTTCTGCGAGCACCTGGGGATCGAGCGCGAGGAGACGCTTGCGCTCGGCGACTCCGAGTCCGACTTCTACATGGCCGACCATGTTGGCATGTTCTGCCTGGTCGAGAACGGTCTGACGAGCGCCGGTGCCCCGGAGTTCTTGGACGCCTGCGACAATGCCTATGTAACGCGCGGCAAGATTGTCGACGGTTGGGTGGCAACGGCCGAGCTGTTGGTCGCGGCCCGTTCGTAGCGCGACGCATCACGAGTGGTCGCATTTTTCGAGAGAGAATCTGGTGAGGTAATGTCCGATATCGATAATCTGGCCGGGGACACGCGTCCGATCGGCGTGTTCGACTCGGGCCTGGGCGGCCTGACGGTTGCGCGCGCGATCGCAACGGCGCTTCCGCACGAGTCCGTCTACTATTTCGGTGACACTAAGCGCTGCCCTTATGGCACCCGCACCGAGGACGAGGTTCGCTCGTTTGCGCTGCAGGCGGGCCGCTGGCTATCGAGGCACGACGTTAAGATCATGGTCATCGCCTGCAACACGGCGACCGCCGCGGCCTTGCGTTTGGCTCAGCAAGTGCTTGACGTTCCCGTAATCGGCGTGATCGCCCCGGGCGCACGCGCCGCCATCAACAGCACGCGTACGCGTCGCGTGGGCGTGCTCGCCACCAACCTCACTATTCGCTCGGGCGCCTACACGCGCGCCATCCAGGATTTGGATGCTGGTGTCGATGTGTATGGCTGCCCGGCTTCGAGCTTTGTCGAGGTCGTCGAGCACGAGCTCGCCTCGGGCGCGCATCTGCAGGAGCAGTGGCTCGAGAACGAGGATATTTTTGATACGCCAGCCGTTCGCGCGCTGGTCGGCGCCACAGTCGAGCCGCTGCACGATCGTGGCATCGATACCGTGGTACTCGGCTGTACGCACTTCCCGCTGCTGGTGGGTCCCATCCGCCATGCGCTGGGACCCGGGGTGCGCGTGGTGAGCTCCGCCGAGGAGACCACCCGCGAGCTGACCGATATCCTCACGCGCCGTGAGCAGCTGGCGGGCGATACCGCCGAGCCACAGCATCGCTTTGCCACCACGTCTGACAACATTGCCGAGTTTGCGGTTGCGGGCAGTTTTATCTTTGGCCAGCCGCTCAAAAGCATCGAGCATGTCGATATCGACGAACTCGGTTAGGCTCGCAATGTCGCCGGAGGCTTCGCCACATCTTTTGCCGAAAGGATAGTTCCATGGAATACATGCAGGTCAACCGCGCCAACGGCCGCGCCGTCAACGAGCTGCGCCCCGTTAAGCTCACCCGCGGCGTCATGAAGCACGCCCACGGCTCGTGCCTGGCTGAGTTCGGCGACACGCGCGTACTGTGCGCCGCCACCATCGAGGAGGGTGTGCCTGGTTGGCGCAAGGGCGCCAAGGCCGGCTGGGTAACGGCGGAATATGCGATGCTACCGGCCTCGACCGGTAAACGCTGCAAGCGCGAGCATGCCAACCGCAAGGGCCGCTCCATGGAGATCGAGCGGCTTATCGGCCGCAGCCTGCGTACCGTCGTCAATATGAAGGCGCTCGGCGAGTACACCGTTACCGTCGACTGCGATGTGATCCAGGCCGATGGCGGCACGCGTACGGCGAGCATTACCGGCGCCTGGGTGGCGCTGCACGACGCCCTTGCCATGTGGGTCGAGGCGGGCAAACTCGAGCGCATCCCGCTCACGGGCCAGGTTGCCGCCATTTCCATGGGCGTCGTCGACGGCAACACCCTGCTCGACTTGGATTATTCCGAGGACAGCCACGCCGAGGTCGACATGAACCTCGTCGCCACCGATTCTGGTGAGATGATCGAACTCCAGGGTACCGGCGAGCAGGCGCCCTTCGACCGCAAGCGTCTCAACGCCCTGCTCGACCTGGGCGATAAGGGTATCGCCGAGCTCATCGAGCTTCAGCGCCAAGCCCTCGCCTAACCTGCCAAAAAGGGACAGGTTTATTTTGGCAGGTTTTATCTGGGAAAACGTCGCAGTATAAGACTGCCGTTGATTGAGACGGGAGAGAGGCCGAAGTCCTCGTCGTCCTCAACTCGGCATTGCTATAGAGACAAAGGAGACCAGCTATGGCACTTGAGAAGATTGACATCGACACCCTCGACCCGGCGGCGACCATCGTCGTGGCAACCGGCAACGCCCATAAGCTCACCGAGATCGAGGCCATTTTGGGCAAGGTTATGCCCGAGGTGCGCTTTGTGGCGCTCGGCCAGCTGGGCGATTTTGAGGACCCCGAGGAAAATGGCACGACGTTTTTGGAGAACGCCATCATCAAGGCGCAAGCTGCGGTCGAGGAGACGGGCCTTATGGCCATCGCCGACGATTCTGGCTTGGTCGTCGACGCGTTGGACGGCGAGCCGGGCGTGTATAGCGCGCGCTATGCGGGCGTACATGGCGACGATGCCGCCAACAACGCCAAGCTTCTCGTTAACCTGGAAGGTGTGGCAGATGAAGATCGTACCGCGCGCTTTATGAGCGTCGTCGCGCTTATCGATACGGACGGCCTGGTCACCTATGGCGAGGGCGCCTGCGAGGGCGTTATCGCGCACGAGGGCCGCGGCGATCACGGTTTTGGCTACGACCCGCTGTTCCTACCGGTCGATACGCCGGGCAAGACCATGGCCGAGCTCACGGCGGACGAGAAGAACGCCATCAGCCATCGTTTCCATGCGCTCGAGCATCTGTCCGCCAAGCTGACGGGCGAGGAGTAGACCGTGCGTGCGGTGGTGCAGCGCGTGCTCAACGCCGGCGTGACAGTCGACGGCGAGTGCGTGGGTCGCATTGGACGCGGCTACCTGGTGCTGCTGGGCGTGGGCCACGGCGACACACGCGCCGAAGCCGACAAGCTGTGGGGCAAGCTCCGCGGGCTGCGCATCAACGAGGACGAGAACGGCAAGACCAACTTGGCGCTGGCCGATGTCGACGGCGAGGTACTCGTGGTGTCGCAGTTCACGCTGTTTGCCGACTGCCGCCACGGCCGCCGTCCGTCGTTTACGGACGCCGGCGCGCCCGATGTCGCTAACGAACTTTACGAGTACTTTTTGACACTCGTCGCTCAGGACGTTGAGCATGTGGCGCACGGTATCTTTGGCGCCGATATGAAGGTCGACCTGGTCAACGACGGTCCGTTCACCATTGTTCTGGACACAAACAATCTGTAAGTAGTCAATTTGGGACGGGGCTTTTTTAGCTGCTTGCGTATGGCTGCAACAGGGTGCTATAGTATTAGAGTTTTGTCTATCTTAGGGGTATTATCCCCTTTTTGAATTGCACCCTCTGGAGGCCCTATTCATGGAAGAGATGGAAGTCAATCACGTCGACGACATCCACGAGAAGCTGACCGATATGGTGGGCGATCGCGTCAAGGTTAAGGCCAACATGGGCCGTACCCGCGTCATCGAGCGCATGGGCACCATCAAGAGCGTCCACCCTGCCGTCTTTATCGTTGAGGTTGACGAGCGTCGCGGCCGCAAATCGCGTCAGTCCTACCAGTACATCGATGTCCTTACCGGCCAGGTCGAACTGTTCGACCCCGAGAGCGGCGAACATATCTTTACCCCGCTCGGCAACCAGCTCGAGGAGCACTAACGGTGACCGATCGGTCCCTCATCCTTACCGCGCCGGCAAAGATTAACCTCTATCTGGGGGTTCATACCGAGCGCGACGCCCGCGGCTATCACAGGGTCGATTCCCTGATGGCAGCCGTCGGTCTAGCCGATACCGTGACGGTCACGCCGGCGCAGGCGTTGACCGTCCAGACGGTTCCGGCATCCGATTTTCCCATGCAAAAAAATACGGCCTATCGGGCGGCAATCGCTATGGCCGAGCGTTACGGTCGCGATGCCAACGTGTGCGTGACGATCGAAAAGCGTATCCCGCTGTGCGCCGGCCTGGGAGGCCCCTCGACGGATGCCGCCGCGGTCATCGTTGCCTTGGCCGAGCTGTGGGGTATCGACCGCGCCGACCCCGCGCTCGATGACATCGCTCGCGGCATCGGCGCCGACGTGCCGTTCTTTTTGCACACGAGTCCCGCATTCTACGTCGGCGGGGGAGATGTGCTGGCCACTGAGTATCCTGTGCTTCCGGCGACACCTGTCGTATTGGTCAAACCGCACGAGACGAGCGTTTCAACGGTTGAAGCGTATCGACGATTTGATGAGAGCCCGGTGCCCGCGGAAAAACCCGATGCGATTGCTTCTGTCTTACGCGCCGGCGATGCCGAGGCGGCATATGCGCTCGTTCATAACAATCTGGGCGTCATATCCGCGCAGATGGAGCCGCGGATCCAGGCAGTTCTCGACTGGCTGCGCGCACAGGAGGGAACCGTTGCCGTGGACGTGTGTGGTTCGGGTGCTTGCTCGTTTGCCATTTGCGATACCGTCGCTGCAGCAGCCCATCTTGCGGGAGCTGCCCAGCAAAATGGCTGGTGGGCCTGCGCGACTGAGCTTATTCCCAACACGGTTCAAATCGACGCGCCAAAGAAATAAAAATTTCTCTAGCACGCGACGAAAATCTTTGTTACTATAGTCGAGCTAACGGGTTGTGGCTCAGTTTGGTAGAGCACTGCGTTCGGGACGCAGGGGTCGCTGGTTCAAATCCAGTCAACCCGACCAGAGCATGAGAAGGGACCGCTTCTTGCGGTCCCTTTTTTTAGCTATTGTTGTGATACCGCGGCACCCGCGGTATACTCATTCGAGCTTGTCTCGCTGTATTGTGGAGGTCTACATGTTTGGACTGAGGGCTCCTGAGCTCATCATTATTCTCGTCGTTGTCTTGATCATCTTCGGGCCTAAGAACCTGCCGAAGCTCGGCAAGTCTCTCGGCTCTACCGTCAAGAATATCCGCGAGGGTATGGAGGGCGACGATAAGGGCGAAACCAAGCAGGCCGAGGACGTTGTGGTCGAGGAGTCCAAGGAGGACAAGGAGATCGCAGAGCTCGAGGCCAAGCTCGCTGCTGCCAAGAAAAAGCAGGCAGAGGATAGCGACGCGGACGCAGAGTAGTCCCATCCCTTTGGGGTGAGCACCTGACCGGCTTGCCCGCAGGCTAGCCGGTCTTTTTCGTTTTGTTGACAGTTGATCGTTACATCATAGTTGGGGAGATATCCGTATGGACGCAAGCCAGATCGTACTGACCGCTGAGGGCCGCCAGAAGCTCGTCGAGGAGCTCGCTTGGCGTGAGGGCGATTACGCCAAGGAGATCGTCGAGGACATCAAGGAAGCCCGCGCGTTCGGCGACCTTTCGGAGAACTCCGAGTACGATGCCGCCAAGGACAAGCAGGCCCAGAATGCTGCTCGCATTGCCGAGATTCAGGCCATCCTCGCCAACGCTCAGGTTGCTGCCACCACGGGCGATCTGACCGTCTCCATCGGTTCCACCGTTTCTCTGATCGATCCCAACGGTGAGGTCATGGAAGTCACGCTCGTCGGTACCACCGAGACCAACTCGCTCGAGCACAAGATCTCTAACGAGTCTCCGGTCGGTCACGCCATCATCGGTCACGGCGAGGGCGACTCCGTTGAGGTCGTTACGCCTTCTGGCAAGACCCGCGTCTACACCATCGCCAAGATCGCACGCTAGACCACGGTCCCGCGTAAAGGTATGTTTTCGCTCCCTGGGACCGAATCCTGGGGAGCGTTTTAGTTTGAGGAGCTAACTTATGGCAGAGAACCAGAACGTCGCCGATCAGGCCTCGACGCTCAACGACGAGCGCGCCACGCGTCTGGCAAAGCGCGCCGCCCTGTTCGAGGCGGGCCAGAACCCCTATCCCGAGCACTCCGAGATCGAGGACTATGTCGTTGACATTGAGGCCAAATATGCCGATCTTGCCGATGGCGAGGATACTGAGGACGTCGTGAAGATCGGCGGCCGCGTGGTCGCCAAGCGCGGTCAGGGCAAGATCATGTTTATCGTCGTGCGCGACGCTACCGCCGAGATTCAGCTGTTCTGCCGCATCAACGACATGGACGAGGCAGCTTGGAATACGCTCAAGGCTCTCGACCTTGGTGACATCCTGGGCGTGACCGGCGTGGTCGTGCGCACCAAGCGCGGCCAGCTCTCCGTCGCCCCCAAGAGCGCGACCCTGCTCTCCAAGGCCGTTCGTCCGTTGCCCGAGAAGTTCCACGGTCTTTCCGATAAGGAGACCCGTTATCGTCAGCGCTATGTCGACCTGATTGCCAACGACGATGTTCGCGAGACCTTCCGCAAGCGCTCGCAGATTCTCTCCACCTTCCGCCGCTTCATGGAATCTGACGGCTACATGGAGGTCGAGACCCCCATCCTGCAGACCATTCAGGGTGGCGCTACGGCCAAGCCGTTCATCACGCACTTCAACGCGCTCGATCAGGAGTGCTACCTGCGCATTGCTACCGAGCTGCACCTCAAGCGCTGCATCGTCGGTGGCTTTGAGCGCGTCTTCGAGATCGGCCGCATCTTCCGCAACGAGGGTATGGACCTCACCCACAACCCCGAGTTCACCACGATGGAGGCCTATCGTGCCTTCTCCGATCTCGAGGGCATGAAGGCACTCGCCCAGGGCGTCATCAAGGCTGCCAACAAGGCTATCGGCAATCCCGAGGTCATTGAGTACCAGGGTCAGACCATCGATCTTTCCGGTGAGTGGGCAAGCCGTCCCATGACCGACATCGTCTCGGACGTGCTCGGCAAGCAGGTCACCATCGACACGCCGGTCGAGGAGCTTGCCGCCGCCGCACGCGAGAAGGGCCTGGAGATTAAGCCCGAGTGGACTGCTGGCAAGATCATCGCCGAGATTTACGATGAGCTGGGCGAGGACACCATCGTCAACCCGACCTTCGTATGCGATTACCCCATCGAGGTCAGCCCGCTTGCCAAGCGTTTTGAGGACGATCCGCGCCTGACGCACCGCTTTGAGCTGGTCATCGCCGGCCACGAGTACGCCAACGCATTCTCCGAGCTCAACGACCCGGTCGACCAGGCCGAGCGCTTTGCTGCCCAGATGGCTGAGAAGGCCGGCGGCGACGACGAGGCTATGGAGTACGACGAGGACTACGTGCGCGCCCTCGAGTACGGTATGCCTCCCGCGGGCGGCATCGGCATCGGTATCGATCGCGTGGTCATGCTGCTCACCAACCAGGCTTCCATTCGCGACGTCCTGCTGTTCCCGCACATGAAGCCCGAGAAGGGTTTCCAGTCCGGTGCCGCCGCTGCCAAGGCTGCCGAGGCCGGCAACGCCGCAAGCCCGTTCGTCAAGCCGCTCAAGCCCACGCTCGATTACTCCAAGATCGCCGTTGAGCCGCTGTTCGAGGAATTCGTCGACTTTGATACCTTCTCCAAGAGCGATTTCCGCGCAGTGAAGGTCAAGGCATGCGAGGCCGTCAAGAAGTCCAAGAAGCTGCTGAACTTTACGCTCGACGACGGCACCGGCACCGACCGCACCATCCTCTCCGGCATCCATGGCTACTATGAGCCCGAGGACCTGGTCGGCAAGACCTTGCTCGCCATCACCAACCTGCCTCCGCGCAAGATGATGGGTATTCCCAGCTGCGGTATGCTGATCAGCGCCATCCACGAGGAGGAGGGCGAGGAGCGCCTCAACCTGATCCAGCTCGACGCTTCCATCCCCGCCGGCGCAAAGATGTACTAACTAGTTACGCGGTTCTACGAACCGCGTAACGGCTCGACGCTGCGCGGGCCGCATTTGGACAATCTGACGTTCAACTTCAAGGGCGCGACCTAGGTGGTTACGCGGGTTTACCAACCCGCGTAACCAGTTGACGCTGCGCGCCGCCCAGGTCGACAATTTGTCATTCAAAAGGCAAGGCATGACCAGAAGGTCTATGCCTTGCCTTTTTCATGCCAACTTGTTCGCTCTGGACGGCGCTCGCTGACGTTGCCGAAACATCGGCGTTGCCTTGGTCCAGATGTGGCACTTGGGGACGGTCCTTTTCGTCGGGGCCTACCGGCGCATTGGGGGTTTGCGCCTTCCATGCATGACAGCCGTCTCTTTTATGTTTCCTTTAGCCGTTGCTGCTTAGGATGGGGGTTAGTCGGTAGGAAGGGAGTGTCTATATGGACGACGCGAGCGAGCGTGCAATCGAAGAGGACATGCTCGATCAGTTCAATTACTTTGACGATGAGGATGAGGAGCTGATCGATCGTCGCGAGCCGGCACCGCTTGACTCATTTGATCTGGTCGATGAAGAGCCCGACGAGGACGAGGGCGAATCAGCGGAGCCCTCACGGTCTTCGCGCCTTGACTCGCTGCTTTCGAGAGCCCCCATGCACCACGGCGTTCGTGCCGGCGCGCTCCATATGAAAACTGACTGGCACCAGATCGTGACGGCAGGCGATGAGCTTGCTGTCGATGCGCCGCTCACCGATAAGTCATCCATCATCTGCCGCACCGGCATGCTTATGCTGGCAAGCGGAACAGGTGCCTGGCGCGTGCGCGATACCATGAATCGTGTTGCCGCCGTGCTCGGCGTTACGATTCACGTCGACCTGAGTCTTCTGTCGTTTGAGTGCACCTGCATCGAAGATGGCCACTGCTTTAACGAGGTTGTCAGCCTGCCCACAACGGGAGTCAATACTCATCGCATTTGGATGATGGAGAGCTTCTTAAAGGAAATCGAGATTTATGGGCGCCGGTTTACCGTGCACGAATACCACGAGATGCTCAAGACCGTTGAGAGCTCAAAGCCCGACTACGTTCCCTGGCAACAGGGCCTTGCGGCGGCCTGTGCTTGCGGTGCCTTCGTCTTTTTACTCGGCGGCGGCCCTATCGAGATGGCCTGCGCATTCGTAGGCGCTGGTGTCGGCAACTTTGCTCGCTCCCATATTCTCAAGCAGGGTCTTGGCCAGTTTAGCGCGCTGACGACTGGCGTTGCGCTCGCTTGCGTTTCGTATCTGCTGGCATTGCTCGGCCTTGGCCAGGTCATTCCAGGGGCAATGTCGCACCAAGAAGGCTATATCGGCGCCATGCTCTTTGTGATTCCCGGCTTTCCCCTCATTACGGCAGGCCTCGACATCGCTAAGCTCGATATGCGAAGCGGTATCGAGCGTCTTTCGTATGCTGTATCGATTATTGTGATGGCGACCCTCGTAGGTTGGATGGTTGCCGAATGTGTGGGACTGGCGCCGGATGACTTCGCCCCGCTCGGCCTCTCACCGTTGGCTCTTACGCTCTTGCGCATACTGATGAGCTTTATCGGTGTATTTGGCTTCTCGGTTATGTTCAACAGCCCGGTAAAGATGGCAGCGGCGGCAGGGCTCATCGGCGCTGTGTCCAATACCTTGCGCCTTACGCTCGTCGATGCGCCGACGATACTTCCTTTCCTGGGCCTGGGCACAGGTATGCCTCCCGAGGCAGCAGCGTTTATCGGCGCACTGGTATCGGGGCTGCTCGCGAGCTTAGCCGAAATCAAGCTCACCTACCCACGCATCGCCCTCACGGTGCCATCAATTGTCATTATGGTGCCTGGCTTGTATCTGTATCGCTCGATGTATTACATGTGCACCTTCGACACGGTCAATATGCTTGGCTGGTTTGTGCGTGCGGTGCTCATCGTGGCGTTTTTGCCCGTTGGTCTGGGTGTGGCGCGTACGCTCACCGACCCTCGCTGGCGCCACACCAGCTAATTGGTACAAGGGGGACAGGTTACTTTGCACCAAATGAGTTGCGGTGAAATAGGGACTGAATTGCTGCTTAAAGGGTCAAAACAGTCCGTATTCCATCGCAACTTATGGGGTCGGGGGATTATTGGTGCCCTGCATCTCCATAAACTCAACGCTTACGAAGCACGTGCTTTTCGTGCTAGGCTGATTCCACCACATAAGTAGTCGCAGACGCACGTATCACGGGCGGGCGAGATGAAGTCCCAACCGCTCCATCTCGCCCGCACGTTTTTGTTGTGCGCCGCGGCGCAACACAGAAAGGACCATGCCCTTTATGCCTATCAACAAACGAGAGAGCCTGCTGTTCACCTTTATCATGTGCTTTTGCATGGTGCTCTGGATGAGCGTCTACAACGTCGCCCTGCAGTATGGGGCCATCAACGGCGAGGTTATTGCCGCCGCGTGGCTCGGCTTCCCCGTTGCCTACGTCTTTGCCATGTGCTGCGACTGGTTTGTTGCCAGCCCGCTGGCCAAAGGCTTTGCCTTCAAGTTCCTAGTTACTCCGGGCAAGAGCTCACCGCTTGCCATGACGCTCGCCGTCAGCTCCTGCATGGTCGTTCCCATGGTCATCATCATGTCGCTCTACGGCGCGTGCGAGGGTCTGACGCACATGCCCGGCGGCATCCTTGCGAACCTGTATTCCGTGCCCGCGATCTGGATGATCAACATCCCGCATAATTTTGTGATGGCGCTGCCGTGGAACCTTTTGGTAGCCGGTCCGATTTCCCACTTCGTCTTCCGTCGCGCCTTCCCTGTGGGGACGGTTTTCGAGGAGGAGCATGCCGAGCTCTTGGAGCAGGCTATGGCTCCTGAGTGCGAGTAGCTCGCTTAGGGATCTGCTGAGCGCGGGCGACTTGCTTGGTTGGAGCCCTAAGCGTGGATAGCTCTCTCGGCGACATCGCGGGCGTGAGCGGTGCGCGTGACCGGAGGGCCCGTGCTGCTCCGTTGCCCGACGTGCTAGCGCGCAGAACAATCTGTTGGTGCATTCGGCGGCTGCTGAAGCGTTTCGGCAGCCGCTTTTTATACGGAGTTTAAATACAACAGTCTGTTGTATTACGTAGAGTGGTATATCTCTAGCAGGAAAAATGCGAGAGACGGAGCATTATGGCGTTGCTAGTAGGACTGGACGTAGGGTCGACGACGACCAAAGTTTACGCGATGCACGAGGATATGACCGAGGCGTGGTGGGGATATCGCCGCCACGGGGCGTGTCAGACAGCGAGCGTGCGCGCCATGCTCGGCGAGCTCGCCGAGCGCTTTCCCCATGAGTCGCTGCGCGTTGCGGTGACCGGCTCGGGTGCGCGCGATATCGCGACCGCGCTGGGCGCCTCGTACGTTCAGGAGGTGGTCGCCAACGCGCTCGCGATCAGCAGGTTCTATCCGCAGACGCGCTGCGCCATCGAGCTGGGCGGCCAAGACGCCAAGATGATCTTCTTCCGCACCAACGATAAGGGAGACATCGAGGTTGCCGACATGCGCATGAACGGCTCGTGCGCAGGCGGTACCGGTGCATTTATCGACGAGATGGCAAAGCTCATGGGGGTCGGCACCGAATCGGGCGAGTTCGAGCAGCTCGCAAGCCGGGGAACGACTGTCCACGAGGTCTCGGGCCGCTGCGGCGTGTACGCAAAGACCGATATCCAGCCGCTGCTCAACGAGGGCATTCCTACCACCGACCTGGCGCTTTCGGCGCTTCACGCGGTCGCCCGCCAAACGATCGGCGGTCTGGCCCAGGGTATCGACATCGAGCCGCCGGTAATCTTCGAGGGCGGTACGCTCGCCTACAACCCCACGCTGGTCCGCGTGTTCCGGGAGCAACTGAATCTATCGGACGATCAGGTTATCGTCCCGCGCGATCCGCAGATCATGGTCGCGCGCGGTGCCGCCCTGTCGCTGACCGACATGTTCGCATCGTCCCAACCGATCGACCTTCCCGACGCTTTTGTCCGGCTGGATAAGCTCGAGACGGTCGCGCCCGCAAGCGGGGAGGGACGTCTTGCCCAGCCCTTTTTTGCCACATCTGCCGAGCAGGCGGATTTTACGGCACGCCATGGCAAAGAGACGCCGGCAAAGGGTCCGGATGCGTATGCGCCCGGAGAGACGGTGCGTGTGGCGCTCGGTATCGATTCGGGGAGCACGACGACCAAGTTCGCCCTGGTCGATGAGGCGGGTGAGCTTGTCGATTCGTTCTACGCGTCTAATAACGGCAGACCGCTCGACGTCGCCCAACAGGGTCTTGTCAGCTTGAAGAACCGCTGGGAGACAGCGGGAGTCACGCTTGCGATCGATGCCGTGGGCACCACGGGATACGGCGAGGAGCTTTTCGCGCGCGCGTTCCACGCCGACTACCATACGGTCGAGACGGTCGCGCACGCCCGCGCCGCGTGCACATGCGTTCCCGATGCGACCTTCGTGCTCGACATCGGCGGACAGGATATGAAGGCCATCTGGCTCAACCACGGCGTGCTGACCGATATCGTCGTCAACGAGGCGTGCTCTGCGGGCTGCGGCTCGTTCCTCGAGGGTTTTGCCAAAAACCTCGGAATAGCCGTTGAGGATATCGCGACCGAGGCATTTTCGTCCAAAGCCCCCGCCGTTCTCGGCAGCCGCTGCACGGTGTTCATGAACAGCAGCGTCGTTTCCGAGCAGCGGCGCGGTAAGGGTCCGGGCGACATCATGGCCGGTCTCTGCCGTTCGATTATCGAGAACGTGTTCACCAAGGTCATTCGCGTTTCAAATCTCAACCGTCTGGGCGACAAAGTCGTCGTCCAGGGCGGCACGTTCCGAAACGACGCGGTGCTGCGCGCATTCGAGCAGTATCTGGGCAAACCCGTCACGCGTGCGCCCCACCCGGGGCTGATGGGCGCTATCGGTATCGCCCTGCTCGCGCGCGAGGAATGCCGCAAGGGCGACGCCGGCACGTCGTTTATCGGGCTCGATGCCGTGGAGCGCTTCGAGCATCGCGAGTTCGGCGGCGTTACCTGCCGTCGGTGCAACAACCGCTGCCAGCGCGCGGTCGTGGCATTTGGCGACGGCTCGCTTTACGTCACGGGCAATCGCTGCCCGCGCGGCGGCGCCATCTCATGGGATGAGCTCGTGCGCGAGGTTCCCGCGGCGGAGGAGCTGCGTCCGCAGGGTACTTGCGAGGCACAGGCACCCGGCACGGGGCGCGACCGGACCGCGGCTGCCCCCAATCTCTTTGTCGACCGCGAGAAGCTGCTGTTCGAGTCGTACCCCACGGTTCCCGTCTGCGGGGGGCGCGATGTCACGATCGGCATTCCCCGTGTGCTCGAGTTCTGGGACACCATGCCGTTCTGGTCGACGTTCTTCAGCACGCTCGGCTTTAAGGTGCGCGTCTCGGGACGCAGCACCAAGGCGATGTACGAGCGCGGTCTGGCGCACGTCACATCCGACACCGTGTGCTTCCCGGCCAAGCTCGTCCACGGGCACATCCGCAATCTCGTCGACGCCGGCGTCGACCGCATCTTCATGCCCATCATCACGACGGTGCCCACCGAAAACACCGCCTCTACCAGCGAGTGGATGTGCGCCGTCGTAAAGGGATACCCCTACGTGATGCGCAATTCCGATAACCCGGAGGAGCGTTTCGGCGTTCCGTTCGATACGCCGCTGTTCCACTGGTACGACGAGGGCGACCGAAACCGCCAGCTCAAGGCGTGGTGCAAGGAGACCTTCGATATCGATGCCGACCTGGTTGCCAAGGCGACCGAGCAGGCGGACCGCGCGCAGCAGACGTTTGAGAACCAGCTGCAGCTGCGCGGCAGGCAGGTGCTCGAGAACGTGCGCGAGGACGGCGGCTACGCGGTGGTGATCGCTTCGCGCCCGTACCACAACGACCCGCTGGTCAACCACGGGCTGCCCAAGCTCTTCTCTGAGCGCGGCATCCCCGTGCTGACGCCCGATGCGGTGCCGGGGGTCTGCAACGTCGATCTTTCCAACAGCCGCATCGACATCGTGAACAACTACCATGCGCGCATGCTGTCGTGCGCGGTCATCGTCGCATCGACGCCCGAGCTCGAGCTCGTGCAGATGGGCAGCTTCGGCTGCGGCCACGATGCATATCTCACCGACGAGATCGCGCGCATGATGGGCGAGATGGGCTCCAAGGTTCCGATGATGATCAAGCTCGATGAGAGCGACGTCGCCGGTCCCATGGGCATTCGCGTGCGTTCGTTTATCGAGTCGGTCAACCGTCGTCGCGCGGAGGAGCGTGCCGAGGGCGCCCGGGTGCACGCGGTCCATCCGCTCGACGACCCGTATAAGGTCAAGTACACCAAGCGCGACCGGCACGACAAGATCGCGCTGGTCCCCAACACCTCCCATGCGTTCTGCAGGCTCATGACCGCGGCGATGCGCAATCAGGGCGTGCGCGCCGAGGCCCTTGATATCGGGCGCGAGGATGCCATCCGCCTGGGCAAACGCTATGTGCACAACGACATCTGCTTCCCCGCGCAAATCGTGATCGGCGAGGCGCTCGCGGCACTCGAGAGCGGTAAGTACGACCCGCACGACGTCGCCGTGGTGACTGGCAAGTATATCGGCGACTGCCGCCTGACGCACTACATGCCCCTGCTGCGCCGCGCGCTCGACGACGCGGGATACGACTATGTCCCGGTGCTCACCAACGACGACGTCGATGCCCACAATGCGCATCCGGGCTTCAAGCTCGGCCTTGGCCCGAGCATCCAGATCGCCTACGGTCTTCCCATGATCGATGCCCTCGAGGCCATGCTTAGGCGCATCCGTCCCTACGAGCTCGAGAAGGGCGCGGCGGACGCTGCGTTCGACCGCGCGCTCGATGAGGTTATCGAGGGCATGGAGCGCTCCGGGCTGAGAGGCCAGGCGACGGGCTTCAAACGCGCGCTTGCGATCATGGACGCCGTTCCGTACGACCGCTCGAACCCGCATCCGACCGTTCTCATCGTGGGCGAGTACCTGCTCAATTTCCATCTCGGCGCCAACCACGAGATCGAGCGCTACCTCGAGGACAACGGGCTCGAGGTCATCGAGGCGCGCATGACCGACGTGATCCGCAAGACCTATTTCTACAAGCATGCGCAGTCGCGCGAGTTCCACGTCGACCTGTCGCTGCCCGAAAAGGCCTGGTACGCCACGGCGGACAACCTGTTCGAGCTCGCGCACGACCGTTGCGACCGCCTGGGCGCGGCGAGCCCGCTCTACGAGCCGCCGACGCGCATGCCCGAGCTCGTGCGCGCGAGCGATAAGATCCTGCACCATACGTTCGATGCGGGCGAGGGCGTGCTGATTCCCGCGGAGATCCTCGAGCACGCCAAGCGCGGCTGCCGCAACTTCGTGATCCTGCAGCCGTTCGGGTGTCTGCCCAACCATGTCGTGGGGCGCGGGCTCATCCATGCGCTCAAGGAGCAGTATCCCACGGCGCAGTTCCTGCCGCTCGACTACGATCCCGACGTGAGCTTCGCCAACGTGGAGAACCGTCTTCAGATGCTCATCATGAACGCCAAGGCGCAGGGGTGCGGTGAGGCGCATGGCGAGACCGCGTAAGGACGCCGATGCGCCCGATGCGCGCACCCGTATCATCGAGGCGTTTTGGGAGCTCATCGAGAACAACAGCATCTTCGAGCTGTCGGTTGGCGAGGTGACCCGCGCCGCCCAGTGCAATCGCGGAACGTTTTACTACTATTTTCACGATTTCGATGAACTCGTCGCCATCGCCATAGCCCAGCTGCTGCAGGATAACGAGCTCATCACCGATGCCCTCTGGCATTTTTCGAGCGAGGGCGACCTTTCGGCGTTCGACCGGCGCGACGTCCGCTGCCTGCTGCGGCGCATCGTCATCACCATGAGGGCGGGTGCCGCCGAGCAGGTCGTGCAGGGCATCCATACGATCATCATCGACCGCGTGAGAGAGATCGTCCACCCCGACGGAGAAGAGCTCAAGGCAGATTCGAGCTTTGCGGTGGGCTTTCTGGTCTCGGGCATCATGGGCTTTGTGATGGCGGTCGGCTTTGCCCGGGAGGGCGGCGAGGAGATAGACCTCGAGCAGCTGGGGGACAGCGCGTGCGCGTACCTGAGGGCGGTCGCCATGCAGACGGTGGAAACGGTCGCGCAAGTCGAGGGCGTCGATACATCCGAGCTGCTCGAACGCGTCTCCAAGGAGGCCGATGCCTATCGCGCATCGCGTGCGACGAGTCCCGACGTGGTGAAAGACGTCTAGGGTTTCTCTTGCGGGGCGCCTGTCGCGCATCGCGCGGTGAGTCCCGCGATGCGGTCATAACCTGCATTCATGTGAGCCGGGTTTATAGATATTCCTCCAGCTGTTAACATAGACAGCCTGTGGGTAAAGAGACAAAAGCGCCGCCGACGGGCGGGCGTTTTGATTTCGATGAACTCATGTAAGGAAACGAGCATGTTAGATAGATTTACCGATCGAGCGCGCAAGGTCATGTCGATGGCCAAACAGGAGGCGCTCGATCTGCACTCAAATAAGGTGGGCACCGAGCACCTGCTGCTCGCACTCGCCAAGGAGGACGAGGGCATCGCTGCCGAGGCGCTGCGCTCGCTTGATATCTCCTACGACGACATCATGGACACCCTCAAGGAGGTCCAGACCACGGTTCCCGAGCCCAGCGAGGAGACCGAGGCTGCCAAGCTTGCCTTTACGCCGCTCGTCATTAGCGTGATGGAGCGCTCCTTCCGCGTGGCACGTGAGAACAACCAGACCTACGTGTCGACCGAGCACTTGCTGATTGGCATCGTCGAAGAGGGTAACGGCATGGCCATGGACATCCTCATGCGCCTGGGTGTGTCGTCCGCCTCCATCAAAAAGGCTATCGAGAAACTCACCGCCAAGGACCAGGACAAGAAGCGTCCGCTCGCCGGCGCCGG
>CABUVB010000006.1 GCA_902494815.1 uncultured Collinsella sp.
AACGGCGGCATCGTCATCAAGGAAGCCGCCAACCAGCACTACTGCACCGATGCCTTTAGCCGCGCGGTGTTCCAGGCCATTTGCGATGACGCCGACGTGCCCACGCAGGCCTTTGCCAACAAGAGCGATATGGCCGGCGGTTCTACCCTGGGCAACCTGTCGAACATGCAGGCGAGCATGCATGCCGTGGACGTGGGCCTGCCGCAACTTGCCATGCACTCGAGCTACGAGACCGGCGGCGTGCGCGACGTGATGAACGCCATCCGCGCTCTCACCGCTTTCTACGAGCGCAACCTAACCATCAACGGAGCCGAAAGCGTGGAACTCTAAATCCTGCCAAAAAGGGACAGGTTCATTTTGGCAGGTTTTATCTGGGCAAATGCCAGTGGCATTGCAAGCCGATAGGGCCCTAAAACGCCGCAGGTCGAATAAAAGTCAGCGAGAGCCCGCCGTTTGAGCCAAGGTGCCGTGAAATGAAAAGGCGCTGACCTTCTGGTCGCGCCTTTGAAATTGAACGGCAGATTGGCCAAACGGCGGGCTCGCAGCGTCGGCTCATTACGCCGTTTGTAAAACGGCGTAATTCTTAGTGTTCGATCCAGCAGCGCAGGGTCTCGCCCGCCTGCAGGTGACGCAGATTCTCCGCGGCGATGTCGACCACGTTGTTGAGGGTGGCGGCCAGATGGAACCAGCCGGAGACGTGTGGTGTGATGAGCATGTTGGGCGCATCCCACAGGGGGCTTGTCGCAGGCAGCGGCTCGGGATCGGTGACGTCGACCGCGGCGCCGGCGAGACGTCCCGACTCCAGAGCGGCAGCCAAATCGTCGGCAACCACAAGATCGCCGCGGCCGCCGTTGGCAAAGAAGGCGCCCGGCTTCATCGCGGCGAAGAACTCGGCGTTTGCCAGGCCGCGGGTCTCGGGTGTGCTCGGCATAAAGGATGCGACGACGTCGGCTTCGGCCAAGCGCTCAGACAGGGCATCCATGCCGTCCATGTCCTCAAACACAATGGGGTAGACGAGCGGATGGCGCTTGATGCCGCGGACGTGCGCACCCATGCTGCGGCAGAGCGTGGCGAAGTGGCCGCCGATATCGCCCGCGCCCAGCACCAGCACGTTGGCGTTTTTGAGCGAGGTAACCGGGCCCAAATCCTCCCAGCGATGCTCGCGCTGCAAGTCGTGATAGCCGGGCAGGCGCTTCATCATAGACAGCACCATGGCAAACATGTGCTCGCTTACGGCCTGGCCGTAGGCGCCCACCGAGCAGGACAGTTTGGCGTGGGCCGGTACGGTGCCGGCGGCAAGGTAGTCGTCATAGCCAGCGGTCTGCAATTGCAACAGCTGGAGATGTTCGCATGCCGTGAGCATGTCAGGGTCTATGTTGCCCAAGATCACGTCGGCGTCGGCGACCTGCTCACGCGTGACGGCATCGGCGCTCGTGTAGATAAAGTCCTCGCCCGGAGCGCTCGACTCAAGAATTGCGCGGTGACGGTCGTTGACGGGCAGCAAAACCAGGATGTTCACAAGCAGTCCTCTCCGCTCGACCTGCCAAAAAGGGACAGGTTTATTTTGGCAGGTTTTATCAGGCAAAACGTTCAAATAAAAACGCCGGATGCAAGACGAGCGTGCCCGTCAGCATCCGGCGCATCCACGGCTACCAGCTCAGCAGCTCGTAACCGTCCTCGGTCACCACGAGCTGTACCTCGCACTGGGCCGAATCGCTGCCGTCCTTGGTGCGCACGCACCAGCCGTCGCCCTTGCTGATTTTGATGTCGGGCGCTCCGGCATTGACCATGGGCTCGATGGTAAAGACCATGCCCGGAGCCATGATGGTGTCCACATCGGGCGCCTCGGTGGTGAAGCCCACAAACGGGTCCTCGTGGAACTCCTTACCGATGCCGTGTCCACCGTACTCGCGCACCACGCTAAAGCCGGCGTCCTCGACCGTCTTTTGTACGGCCTCGGCCATAACGGACAGCGGCAGCCATGGCTTGACGGCCGCCAGGCCCGCCTCCACGCTGGCGCGGGTGACGTCGACAAGACGCTGGCGCTCGGCAGAGACTTCGCCGATGCAGAACATGCGGCTCGAGTCGCTATAGTAGCCGTCCAAGATCGTGGAGCAGTCCACGTTGATGATATCGCCCTCGTGCAGCACGTCCGTATCGCAGGGGATGCCGTGACAGACGACGTCATTGATCGAGGTGCATACGCTCTTGGGGTAGCCCTCGTAGTTGAGGTCTGCCGGCGTGCCGCCGTGCTCGACGGTGTAGTCGTAGATCATCTGGTCGATCTGGTTGGTGGTCATGCCCGCGGCGATGTGCTCGCCTACGTAGTCGAGCACGCCCACGTTGATGGCGGCCGAGCGCTTGATGCCCTCGATATCGGCGGGCGTCTTGTAGAGCGTGCGGGGCAGGACCTCCCAGCCCTCTTCCCACAGGCGCTCGAGGCGCTCGTCGAAGGCGCTATGACATTTCTTATATTTTTTGCCGCTGCCGCACCAGCAAGCGTCGTTGCGGCCAGGCACGGGTCCATTGTCAAACATGGCTAACTTCCTTTCATTCGCAGCTAGTATAGCCCACTCACGCGTCCATAAAAGTTGCGGTGATATAGTTCCGATTTAAGCGGTTTAACAGCACAAATAGGAACTATATCACCGCAACTGATGGGGCGGGATGGCGGGCACTAGCTGCTGCGTGGTTTTGCTAGTAGCTCACCTGGCAGGGAATGCCGAGGGCGCGCACGCGTGCGGCGATTGTGTCGAGCACCTCGGGCGCCGCTTTGGCAAGGCCGGCGACCGGTGTCTCGCGCGCTACCGTGTAGATGGTCGCTTCTTGTGGGCGAATGCGCTCGAGCGCCGCGAGCCAGGGGGCAACGTGCTCCTCGCCGGTGTTGTCGATGAGCTTGCCCCGATACTCGCCGCTCAAAAACATCGTCTGGATAATGACGTGGCCGTTAAAGCTCGCGAACGTCTCGATCTGATGCTCCACATCGTAGGGGCCAACGGGTTGATCGAGCAGCTGGATAAATGCCGGGTCGATCGTATCGAGCTTGAGGATGTTGTCGTCGACCATCATGAGCGCGTCGTGCACTTCGGGGCGGTCGGCGCGCGTGCCGTTGGAGAGCACGGCGATCTTGGAGTTTGGAGCAAGCTCGTCGCGCAGCGCGACAGCGCCGGCGATGGCCTGCGGAAACTCCGGTGCGGCGGTGGGCTCGCCGTTGCCGGCAAACGTGATTACATCGGGCAGGTCACCTTCGACTGCCATCTCGCGCAATTTGGCCTCCAGGGCGTCGAGCACCACGGCAGCCGTGTTATACGATTCGTGGCAGGGGCGCTCGGCATTGAGACCGTTCTCGCAGTAGATGCAGTCGAACGTGCAGATTTTGCCGCTGGCCGGCATCATGTTGACGCCGAGCGAGAGACCAAGGCGACGGCTGCGAACGGGCCCAAAGATGGGGCTGGCATTTAGAAACGTAGACATAGGTAAAAGCTCCTCAAGACAATTAACCTTAAGCATAGCATCGGCTCCAACGTATGGTCTGGGCTTGTGCTTTGCGGGTTTCGTTTTTTAACTCTGCCTTCGATGCCGCGTCATGAAAGGTATCGGGTCGGGTACAGTTAATCTGTTAACAAGGCGTAAGGAAATGCGGGTCCATCCAACCGTACCGATGTACAACTGGATGGGCGTTGATGATGGGGGCACAACATGGAATTTACGGTCGAGAATGCGGGCACCACGATCGCCTGCCGCGAGTATGCCGGCCCGGTTGCATCGTCCGATGCACCCGCCTTGGTGTGCGTGCACGGTGCGTGCGTCGACGGCGTCTTTTTTGATGCCATCGCCCGCGAGCTCGCCTGTGACTATCGCGTCATCGCCTACGATCGCCGCGGTTGCGGCGAGAGCGGCGACGCTGCAGACGGACGCTACGACCTCGCTGCCCAGGCCGCCGACCTGCAGGCTGTTATCGAGCATATTGGCGCTCCGGCAAACGTGCTCGCGCACAGTGCCGGTACGTTGGTGGCCCTGGAGCTTCTCCGTGCAAACCCCGCCATAATCTCGCGTGCGATTCTGCATGAACCCGCCGTGACGGATGAGGGCGCCGGCCTGGGTGCGGCCCCGGTTTTGCTCGAGATGATCGCCGCGGGAAAGGTCTCCAGGGCATTGCGGGCCTTCCTGGGCGCCATCGGCGATTCGGACCCTGAGGCCCCCAAGTTAACCGAGGCAGAAGCTAAGCATGCTCTGCGCAACGGCCGCAGTTTCATGGCAAACGAATACGGGATTACTATGACCTGCGTTCCCGATTGGGATAGCGTTCGCGCGTCGAAAACGGTGGCCGCCGTGCTCCTGGGTGAACTCTCGATTGGCACGCCCCGCGAGGCGGGCACGAGGATGGCGGCTGAGCTTTTGGACTGTCCACTCGTAATGGTTCCCGGCGCGCACAACGGCCTGCGCGATCGCCCGGCAGCGGCTGCCCAGACTGTCCGTGGCATCCTAGGGCTCTAGCAGCCGTAAAAATCAAAACAGCCTTCACCCGCAAACGTTTCGGCCGTGTTAACAAATGTGCTCAAAACCTCACGTCTACGGTTTCAATCGCGTCGTCTGCCAACTCATAAAAAAGTAGCAGCATTCACGTGCTTACCTGCATCGGCAAGGTGTTACCCTTGTAACATTTGGAACCCATCGCTACCATGCGAAACTATCGAAAGGGCCCCATATGCTCAATAATCACGAGGTCAATCTAACCGACGAGGAGGCTGCCGCCGAGGTCGCCCGCGTCGCGAAGACCTACCCCGTGGTGCGTTTGCTGTCGGCCGATCAGATTAAGAGCGAGCCTAGCTGCTTGCTTGCCGGCGATCGCTGCCCTTGTCTGCGTCAGTCGAGCCTTGAGGCCTTGGCAGACTCCGATGAGGTGTCGGAGCAACTGCTCAACGATGGTGTTGAGTACCGCGCCCGTCTGCGCCCTCTAAAGGTCGAGGGCGAGCCTCATGTCTTGCTGATGGTGCGTCCGATCGATGGACAAGAGGCTGCAGAAGAGGACCTTGTCTACACCGACGTGCTGACGAGTGTGCGCAATCGCCGATATTACGAGGAAAAGCTTCGTGGTGCCCGCATGAATGCCGGCGTTGCGATGATTGACCTTGATGATTTTAGGGCCTTCAACGATACGTGTGGCCGTCATGCCGGCGACCTTGCACTCGGTGCTGTGGCGACAGCCATACGCAGCGGAATTCGTTCGACTGACGGGCTTGTGCGCTATGGCTGCGACAAGTTTGTGGTCGTCATGCCCAATATTCCCTCCGATGACTTCGCCCGTCGCCTGCATCAGGTATCCGAAGCCGTTCATTCCACGATTATTCCGGGCCATGAGTACGTGAGCTTGACGGCATGTGTTGGTGGCGTTCGCATTCATGGCGAGACGGTCGATGAGGGCGTTGGCCGCGCTGTCCAGTTATTGAGCCGCGCTAAGGCAAAAGCCGGTACGGTCGTGACCGATGCCGATTCCATCGAGGCCTTCCAAAGCGAAAAACCTTCGGTGCTTATTGTCGATGACTCCGAGATGAACCGAGCCATTCTCAACGAGATGCTCAAGGACGAGTATTGCATCCTCGAGGCCGACAACGGTCGTACGGCGCTCGATATGGTCGACCGCTATGGCGATGAGCTGTCGCTCGTGCTGCTGGATATTGTCATGCCGGGCATAAGCGGCTTTGAGGTGCTGGCCGGTCTGTCGCGCCGATCGGGTATCGACAATCTGCCTGTCATCATGATTTCGAGCGAAGATTCCGATGATATGGTTCTGCGCGCGTACGAGCTGGGCGCCTCGGACTATATCAACCGCCCGTTTGACTCCCGTGTCGTGCGCCGCCGTGTAAGCAACACCATCCGCCTATACGCCAAGCAGCGCCGCCTGACGAACCTGCTGTCCCAGCAGTACAACGAGCGCGTCAAGAACAGCCGCATGCTCATCGACATCATGGCCGGCGTCATGGAGCTTCGCAACGGCGAGAGCGGCAGGCACGTTACGAATATCGAAAAGCTGACCGAGCTGCTGCTTGGCTGTCTGGTCCAGCGTGACGGCACGATCTCCCTCGACAATGAGGAACGCTCCACGATCGCCCTGGCTTCGGCGCTGCACGATATCGGCAAGATGTCGATTGACGATGCGATTCTCAACAAGCCCGGACGCCTTACGCCCGAGGAGTTCGAGATTATGAAGACGCATACCACGATCGGTGCCGACATACTGCGTGAGCTGGGTAGCCATCACGCCGGCAATGCGCTTATGGAATATGCGTACCAGATTGCGCGTTGGCATCACGAGCGCTGGGACGGCAAGGGTTATCCCGATGGCCTTAAGGGCGACGATATCCCCATCGCCGCGCAGGCGGTCTCGGTGGCTGACGTGTACGATGCCCTGACGAGCGTGCGCGTGTACAAGGACGCTATCCCGCACGAGGAGGCGATCCAGATGATCCTGGACGGTAAGTGCGGCACCTTTAACCCGCTGCTGCTCGATTGTCTGCTCGAGGTGCAAGACCAAATTGCCGAGACGTTGGCACGCCCCGCTGACGTCGTTGCGTTTCCCACGATTTAGTTTGACCAAAGGAGTTTTTAATCCATGATTTCCATGCGTGAGGCGTATGAGAAGATCGGCGCTAATTATGATGACGCGTGCGCTCGGCGGATGCTCGTCTCCTGTCGCCCGCTTTGCCCTCAAGTTTTTGGATGACGAGAGCATGGACAAACTGGAAGCTGCCATGGCGGCAGGAGACGCCGAAGGTGCGTTTATGGCAGCGCACACGCTCAAGGGCGTGAGCCAGAACCTGGGATTCGATAATCTGTACGAGCCGGCGGTTGTGGTGACCGAGGCACTGCGTGGTGCCGATGCCGTTGACGGCGCTCGCGAGGGGATGCATGCGCTGCAGCAGCAATATGCGGCTACGATGTCGGCCCTGCGCGAAGCGGCTGAATAAGAGCTTGCGAGCCTTGATGACTATGAGAGTGGATAATCTCCCGTTTTAGGCCCGGTGGTGGCCTCGAAGTGGGAGATTATCCACTCTCGTTCGATACGTGTCCAAAAATCCACTCTCACCCCTTCTGATTAGTGAATGGGCTATGCGCACTGGCGGGGCTTTCCGCATGCAATCAATATCGTTGTTCGATAAACTGTTCGAATAACGATAGAGTCGATGAGGGTGAGTGTATGTCTAACAGCGTTCAGCGTATGGCCAAAGCGGGCGAAAATATCAGGAAGCTTGGCTTTTGCATGGCAGCCGTTTTTGCAGGGATGCTCGTCGCTTTTGCCGCGTTGGTTGTTTACGTGATCTGGTATGCGGTTGCAAACGTTGCTTCTGTTGATTCTTTCGGTGTCGTGACGCTTCTCGATGGCGGGAGCATCGTTATCCCAAGCGGGCTGTGCCTGGCACTCGTCGTGGGTGTTTCGCTTGTCGTTTTGTGCGGAATCAGCCATAACATCTCTCGGGGCGTCTCGCCCTTTACCAAGGCGCATGTGCGGCTTATCCGTGTTCTTGCACTTGCCTTTGCTGTTAACGCCGTGGTTTCGCTTGTTGGTGCCTATGGATCGGTCAATCTCACCATTGGCGGACTGGAGCTTTACATCGTGCCTCATTCCTTCGTTATTGAGATTTGCCAAGGCGCTACCTTTGATGCGGGGTCGTTTATCGGCGCAGTTGTCTGTTTGTTTATCTCGGCGATCTGGAGTTATGCCTCGCTGCTCCAAGAGCAGTCTGACGAGCTTGTGTAGGAGGAAACATGAGCTATCTCATCATTGAGCTTGAGACGCAACTGCTTAAGACCAGAAAGACCAGCGCTGATCTGATTCGTGCCACAGGGCATACTCCGGCTAATATTTCTAAGCTAAGAAACGGAAAAATAAAGGCTATTCGCCTTAAGACGCTTCTCGATATCTGCGATGAACTTGATTGTCAACCGGGAGATATTATTCAGCGCGTGAGTGAGAAAGAGCTTGAGGAGCTTATTGTCGAACGCGCAAAAAATGTCGTGAGGCAGATGCGGGATGGCGGAGGCAACGAGGCGTCACTTCCGACATCAGTCTTCGCTGTCGATTTGAGCGACGAGTAGCATAAAGCGAACAACTATAACGAAATATCAGTGTAGCGGAACCCGTGTCTAACACGGGTTCTTTGTTTATTAATTATCTTGACAAATATAAGTTATCGGCAAACAATAACATCAAGAACGAACGATAAGAGAAAGGAGGAACGATATGAGCTGGATTGTCAAACCGAGTTATGTGGACCCCGGTGGTGGGTGTAACGGTTACTGCAAGAAATTCTGTGGAGCACGCACTTGCGTCAATAACTGCAGCAATAACTACTGTTTAGTTAATCTCTAGCAGTTGCGGCTGCTGCCAGGCGACAGTCTGGCAGCAGCGGTTTTGTTATCAAGCAGAACGGGAGGCCAATGAGCGCATCAGCGATAAAGCTATCAATGGTGTCAAAGCGCTATGGAAAACGGCGTGTGTTGCATGACGTTTCCTTCGAGGTGGATCAGTCTGAGCTTTGCGCCCTTGTTGGTGCAAACGGGGCGGGCAAAAGCACGCTTATTAAAATAGTGCTGGGCCTCTGTGAGCCATCGTCGGGGAGCGTGGAGCTCTTTGGAGGCAAGTCGAAAAAAGAGCTGAGCCTGATGCGGACGCGTGTCGGCTATGTGCCAGATTCCAGCGGAGCATACCAATCCCTCAGTGCGGCTGAAAATCTTCGGATCCGATGTGCGGAATGGGGGCTCGATGAGAAACGTGAGGTTCCTCGCGTCTTGGGCCTAGTCGGGCTGGACGTCGATGAGAAAAAGAGCGTGAGCAGTTTTTCTCTGGGAATGAAACGGCGACTGGATATAGCTACGGCTTTATTGGGCGACACCGACGTACTAATTTTCGATGAGCCGGCAAATGGATTGGATCCGTTGGGCATCGAGAGTATATGGGCCCTTATCGGTCGATTGAATCGAGAGCAGGGTAAGACCATGCTCATCTCTAGTCATGATTTGGATGAGTTGGCATCGGTTGCAACAAGCTGCCTGTTTATTCATGACGGCGAACTGCTAAAAAAGGAATCGATGGACGTCATAAGGGATGAGGCGTCGTCCCTAAAAGAGTATTACAGGCGCTTGATGAAGGCGGTCTCGCTATGAAGCGGGCGATCCATCCCATAAAGGCGGATATGATGCGTTTGCACAGGATATTTCCGGCGCAGTTTGGTCTTGCGCTTATGCTGACGTTCGGCCTTCTCTTCGGCATCTTTCTAAAAAACGGAACAACGTTGCTAGCCTTTGGCTATGGCGTTTGTGGGGAGGATATTGGTTTCCTCTGGAATGCAATCGATCCTTCTGCGCCTGATGAGTCCCTTGCGCGCAGCGCTTTTGCCGGTACATCCCTGTTCGTTCCACTCATCGTTTGTTTGGTGCTTTTACAGGAGCATGGCTATAAAGAGGGGCACCGAATTTCTTCGGCAAGAGGTCTCAACCGCTTTTATGGGGCTCTAGCCCATGCATTTTCGTCTGCTTTAATAATTGGCGCAGCGTATAGCGCGCTTTGCCTTCTTCTTTTTGCAATAGCCATAATACGTGGAGGGCATAACTACTCGCACAACATACTAACTGTATTTTTGCCTGCAATGATAGTCAACGCCGTATTGGTGATATCGGTTGCGCTGGAGACGGTGACTATCTATCGGATAACGGGCAGCGCTGTATTGAGCGGGGCCGTGGTGATAGTTGGATTTGTCATGAGCTTGACGCTCTACGGAGCCTTCCTTCAGGCACCTATACCATCCTTGCGATGGATTTTCCTTCTTCCGGGGCCGTATCTTGGAGTCGGATGTGCCCTTGGGTATAGCGATATGGGCCAGCTGACGCTTCTGGGATATGGCGTGGCAGCCAGCTGTCTATCGGTATTGATTTACGCTCTCGTGAGCTTTCGTGCCGGGGGTGTGTTCAATGGCTCGTCAGATTAAAAGATTCCTCCATTCAGAATGGAAGCATGTGAGCAAATGGGCGTACGCCTTAATCCTGGTAATTTATGCGTGCATGGTGGTATTGCAGCTTAATTCTTTCCCGATGTGGCTCTGTGGCCTCCGTGAGAACAGTTTCTTGGGCTTTTTCCCAGACCCGACGCTTCGGCTATCGGCGGAGGATGCCCTTCTATTTGGTAATGCAGAGGTTTTTCGCGGTCTGCTGTTCAACGTAGCCCCGTTGGCTCATGCATTGTTCTTTCCGTTCATCGCTGCTTGTATTGTGCCGCGCTTTGTCAGTTCGGGCTTTGTCGAGGAGCCGTGGGGGCTGTCAGAGGCTCGGGGAGGGAAGCGGGCGTGCGTTACCGTTGCGCGAGCGGTGCTGTCTTCTTTCGCCCTATTGGGCGCGTTTATCCTGTCAAGTGTCGTTTTGTACTGTCTTAACTGTGCAATCGTTTTGGATGCTCAGCAGTATTTCAACCTGAATATATTTTGCGATCGACTTCTTCTGGCGAGTGCCGTCTGCCTTGCATATGTGGTCTCTTGCGTGATCGCTGTTTCCTATTTTGGGGCCGGCTTCGGTCCGATTGGCATGCTGCTGCTTGTCAACGTCGTAGCGATCTACATACAGCTCGGGGCCAATTCCATGCTTCCGCTTCCGGCCTCGATGCTCATGTGGATTTGCGGCGTGACCCCGTTGGAGGATGGTCAATGCACCTCGATTTTAATTGACTGCCTGATTAACGTAGCAAGCGTTCTTGCCATTTGCTTTACCGTCGACCAATTGCGGTCGAGATTTCTTTGATTGTTTGTGAGGGATAAACATATGAGGCCGTCTCAATACAACCTGATTGAAAACCACGGCGAAAGAACGCTGGTGATGAATGCGAAGACCGGTGCGATCCTTTCGTTGGATAAACAACATGCAGAAAGTATGTGCCGCATGGTATCGGGAACCGAATGGGAGCCAAATGAATTGCGCGAAGCGTTGCTTCAAGGAGGAATGCTGCTAGAAGATGATCGTGACGAAAAAGAGGAAATGAAGGCGATGGGCCGTCTTGTTCGATTTTCCAATCGTTCTCTAGGCATGACGATAGCCCCGACATTGGAGTGCAACTTCTGTTGCCCATACTGTTATGAAAAAGGACAACGCAAAACGACAATGACTCCGGAGGTTGAAGACCGGCTTGTCTCATTCGTGAAGGAGCGTTCACGGGGGCTGAGCGAGCTTGAGATCAGTTGGTATGGTGGAGAGCCGTTGCTGCAAGTCGATAGAATTCAGCGGCTTACGGAGCGTATAAAGGCAATCCTTAATCCAGAGTGCTCCTATTCGGCATCCATCGTTACAAATGGATATCTTCTGACGCCAGAAGTGGCCGAGACTCTCGCGGCTTGTGACGTCAAGATGGCTCAAATAACCTTGGACGGGTCTCGAAAGGACCACGATTCTCGGCGGTTCTTGCGGAACGGACAGCCGACGTACGATGCGATTCTAGACAACGTTTCTAAAGTCACGCATCTGTTGGATATTTCTATCAGGTGCAATGTCGATGCCCATAACATTGTCGGTGCTGGCGATTTGCTGGATGCACTCGAGGAAAAGGGCCTTAAAAACAAGGTTGGATTCTATCTGGCGCCTGTCGACAATATTAACGATACGTGCCCAAGTGACAGTAGTTGTTTTTCGATGGAGGCGTTTTCTCAGGAAGAGCTGGACTTTTATAGTCATGCAGTTGATAGGGGGTTCTACGTTGACCTGACGGTGCGCTTTAATCCGGCTATATGTGGCGCCGTTTGTGCAGGGTCGTTTGTAGTGGATCCGGAGGGCTATCTTTATAAATGTTGGGACGAAATCGGGATGCGTGAACGCTGCGTCGGCACGCTTGCCGAAGGGCCGAGGATGAATGCTCAGCTGGTCCAATGGCTAAACTATGAGCCGAGCGATCATGAGTGTGAAGAGTGTTTTGCCTATCCCTCATGCATGGGAGGTTGCCCTAATCACGCTCTTCATGGAGGGTCAAAACAGTGCGTATCTCAAAGGTATCAGGTGCGCCAACGAATGATTTTGACCGAGAAGGCTCAGCGATTGCTTTCGGAACTGGATTCAGCTCATGTTTAATCTCTGCGCAAGAACAATAATCAAGAATCCAAAGTATATAACCTATCTTCTAATGTGCCTGCTCTCGCTTGTGGTTGGTCTCGCAATTCCTTTTCTGACGGGACAACTGGTCAACAACTTTGTCGGTGTCGCGCGAGATGGGGAAAGCGCAATCGCCATCGGCGCTGAGATAGCAGCGCTGGGTATTGTGCGAGCCGGTTTGAATTGCGTCAGTGAGCTGGTCTATGTCGATCTGCAAACACATGTGGGATTTGCATTGAATGAAGAGGTGATAAGTCACGTTCAAAGACTACCACGGGCTTTCTTTTCTAATTTTGATGCGTCATATTACAACCAACAGATTAATCATGACGCTAACGATTTGGTGATATTTGTTATAAACGCAAGTGTCCAAAGCGTGAGCAATATAGTGACGTTGCTTGTGGTGTTTGTTGTCCTGGCGACCATAAACGGTCACCTGGCAATGCTGTGTATGGCTCTGGGCATAATAGGTGGCGCGGTCTATTCGCTTTTCAAAAAGTGTTTGTTCGCAAGAAGTTTCGAGGCTCAAGAGCAGGAGGCTCGATTCTTTTCCGATCTGGAGAAGCAGCTTAGCAACGCACAATTTATCCGCAGACATGTTCTATTCGAGGTTTTCAAGCAAAGGCTTGAGCACTCTTTTGCAGAGCTATATCGTTGCGTTTATCAGAACCAGCAAATTAATGCGACCTTTACGTTTGCCAACACTGCCGTCACATCTTTGGCACAGGGTGGGATCTTGATCCTGGGCGCAAAGGAAGTTCTCGACGGCAATTTGCTGCCTGGCTATCTTATGACGGCGCTAAGCTATTACTCCTATTATTCTTCGGCTATTGAATTCTTCCTTGCGCTGGGCAAGGACTATCAAACGTCAAAAGTATCCTACGAGCGTTTGCGGCGCTTGCTGGACATGCCAGAGGACTCAAACGGGGCCATTATCCTCGCCGATGTTTACGAGGTGAGCTGTTCCGAGCTGGCGTATAGCTATCCTGGGTCTGAAAAAACCGCGTTCAGAGACATTCGAGCTTCTTTGGAAAAAGGAAAGGTATACGGAATCGTTGGGCCGAACGGTTCCGGTAAGAGCACGCTGCTGGATGTGATAAGCGGTTGCGATCCAGAAAACTGCAAGGGTGATATTTGGATTAACGACAAGCCCCTGAGCTCTCTGGACCGCTATGCGCTGCGGAAGCGCAATATCGGGATTACTGAGCAGGAGCCGCCCCTGACCGAGGGGTCGATACGGGACAATTTAACTCTTTGCTGCAGAAGCACTGAAGAGCGTGACCTTGAGAGCCTCATTGAGAGAATGGGGCTTAAAAAGATGGTCGATTCAAGTGGTGGACTTGATGTCGAGCTGGACGATAAGCAGAACAACATTTCAGGAGGGGAGAAGCAAAAAATAGCGATAATTCGCCAGCTGCTGAAAAACCCGGACGTGATGATGTTTGATGAGCCGACATCTGCACTTGACAGTCAAAGCAAGCAGGCGTTTATCGAAATCCTTAAGGAAAGAAAGGGGCGACATATCACGGTCATCGCTACGCACGACCCTGTGCTTATTTCGGCATGCGATGAAGTGATTGAAATTGCCTGACGGGTTAGTGGACCAAGCATATCAAATTCAGGGGGCGGGCACTGTAGCTGGTGCCCGCCCCCTTCTGGCATAGAAGGCTTTAGCTTGTGTGGAGCGTAAGCTAGCGGGCCTGCTTTACCTTGGCTGCCGCCTCGACAAACGACTTCCACAGGTTAAAGTCGGTTTCGAGCGTCTTCCACGTGTACTCAGGGTGCCATTGCACGCCTAGGCAAAACGGCTGGCCTTCGACTTCGATGCACTCGGGAACGCCGTCGGTTGCCTTGGCGACCAAACGCGTGCTTTTGCCCAGACGATCGACGCAGCAGTGATGTGCCGAGTTGGTCTGGATCAGCCTGTGCCCGCCAACCGCGCGCTCCAGCAGCGAGCCCGGCACGACCTCGACGGGATGCACGGGGTCGTTGAGCACGTGGGTGTGGCGCCACTGCGTGCGGCCCTCGCGAGCACCCAGGCTCGGCACATCCATGCACAGGGTGCCGCCAGTGGCGACATTGAGCAGCTGCGTGCCGCGACAGGTGGTAAAGAGCGGCTTTTTGGCGCGGAGTGCCTCGTCGACCAGCTTAAACTCAAAACTATCGCGGATCTCGCAGCAAAGGGTGGGGTCGTAGGGTCGATCATCGCCCCAACGTTTGGGATTGACATCGGGGCCGCCGGGAATGGCGATACCGTCAGCGATTTCAACGTAATGACGGATGACCTCAATGTCCTCGGTGATGGACATCTGCAACGGCAGGCCGCCGGCGGCAAGGATGGCATCGACAAAGACGCTGGCGATCTCCTCGTTGGGGGAGAGTGTCTCGCTCAAAAACGGCTTTGCCTCTTCCCAGCGCGGCGCGACGAGGATGAGTGGGCGGTCGGCGGGGGCGACGTCGACATGCGGGGTGTAGGACGATGAAGTGCGAGTTCCGATCATAGGTGTAACTTTCGAGTTTGGATGGGCATGGCTGGCGGGTGGGCGGTCTGGCTAGTGGCCCTTGATGGAGTTAAGGAAGTCCTGGGCACGCTTGGTCTGGGGGTGGTCGAAGAACTCGTCGGGCGTGCCGGTTTCCACGATCTGGCCGTCGGCCATAAACACGACGCGGTCGGCCACGCGGCGGGCGAAGTTCATCTCGTGCGTGATGACGATCATCGTCATGCCCTTCTGGGCCAGACGGACCATGACCTCGAGCACCTCGTTGATCATCTCGGGATCGAGGGCGCTTGTGGGCTCGTCAAAAAGCATGGCCTTGGGCTGCATGGCGAGTGAACGGGCGATGGCCACGCGCTGCTGCTGGCCGCCCGAAAGCTGTGCGGGCACCTTGTCGGCCTGCTCGGCCACGCCCACGCGGCTCAGCAGGTCCATGGCACGCTCACGAGCCTCCTCCTTGGAGATGCCCAGCACGTCGACCGGCCCCAGCATGACGTTCTGCAGCACCGTCATATGTGCGAACAGGTTGAACTGCTGAAACACCATGCCCAGCTCGGCGCGCATGCGGGCAAGGTCTTTGCCTTCCTGCGGAAGCGGCTGACCTTCGATGAGGATCTCGCCCGAGTCGATGGTCTCCAAGCGGTTGATGGTGCGGCACATGGTCGACTTGCCCGAACCCGAGGGGCCAATCACCACGACGACTTCGCCGCGGTCGACCGACAGATTGATGTCGTTGAGAACGTGCAGGTCGCCGTAGTGCTTATCGACGTGCCTGAGCTCGATCAGCGGCTGATTGCCGGTGGAAGAGGTGCTCTGTGCCATGGTGCTCGGCTCCTTATGACTAGAAATGGTAAATCGTTAGCGGATGATGGTCGCGCCGGTCTTGTGCGAAACGTAGACAGCGGCCTTGTTGATCGCGACGTTGATGAGGATGTAGATGACCGCGATTACCAGGTAGACCGACACGAGGGCGTCGTAGTTGGTAATGAGCACGCGGGCATTTTGCATGAGGTCGGGATAGCTCACCACGTAGGCGACGGTGGTGTCTTTGACTACGACCACAAGCTGCGAAATCAACGACGGAATGATAAACCGAATGGCCTGCGGCAACACGATTTTAAAGGTGATTTTAGCCTTGGAGAGACCGAGTGCCTGGGCCGCCTCGACCTGCCCGCGCGGTACGGCGTTGACGCCGGCGCGGAAAATCTCGGCAAGTACACCGGCGGCAGCGAGCGCGACGGGAAGCGTGAGCATCCAAAACGACGGCAGCGCGATCTTGTACTGGGGCAGTACCAAAAAGAAGAAGTAGATGAACAGCAGGCTCGGCACGCCGCGGAAGAAATCGGTGAGCACGCGGCAGGCCAGCTGCAGCGGCTTAATGTCGCTGGTGCGGCCGAGCATAAGGGCTAAGCCCAGCACCAGCGCGATGGCGCCAGCGGTGAGTGCGACTTTAACGGTGCCCTCAAAGCCGGCAAGTAGGAACTTCCAGGTGGTGAGGTGCGTAAAGAAATACCAGTAGTGGACCGAAAGCTGGCCGGTCACATAAAAGCGCTGCAGCACCAGGGCGACGAGCGCGGCCACGGCGACGAGTGAGATGGCGGTGCCGATGCGAATCTTGGCGCGCATCTTGGGGCCGGGAGCCTCGTAGAGCGCATCGCGCATGGTGAGTGCAGGGGAGGAATGCTTGCTCATCGGAGGATCCTCACCTTCTTATCGATATAGTTGCCAATGTGGCTCACCACAAAGGCCGTGCCCAGGTAGCCGAGCGCCGAGATAAAGAACGCGGCGACGCCGCCGAGCGAGCGGGTATTGATGTAGCTCACCACGCCGGTAAGCTCTTGCGGCTTAAGCGGCACCTGGCTGCCGAGCGCGGTGGTGAGCATGACGGCGATAAAGAGGTTGGTCATGGGCAGCACGCTCGAACGCAGCGCCTGCGGAATCACGATCTTAGCGAGGATACGGCTGAAGCTCATGCCGAGCGAGCGGGCGGCTTCCACCTGGCCGACGCCGACGGTGTTGATGCCGCTCATAAAGTTTTCGGAACCAAAGGCCGAGCCCAAAAGGACCGTGGCGACGATAACGCAGGTGCGGTAGGGCAGGACGACCTTGAGCGGCGGCAGCGCGTAGACGATGATGATGAGCAGCGCGATGCCGGGGATGTTACGGAAGACCTGGACATACAGGTCGCCAAAGACGCGCAGCGGCTTGAGCGGCGACACACGCATCACGGTGATGGCGACGGCCAGCACCATGGCGATGGCAAACGACTCAAGCGTCATGCCCCAGGTGGCTAGCAGCGCGTCGATATAGTTCTGGCCATAGAGCGACCAGAGCTCGGAGAGACTCATGCGGACCTCCCGCCGATAAGGAAAGGGGCTCCCGTGTGTACGGAAGCCCCGACAACTTAGTAAGGAAACAGTTTATCGCAATAAAGCGCATCGTGCGTTTCCATATGGTTTCGTTGCGGCCGTTACCAGGCTCGTTGCCTAGGCGCCGATCTCGGGCAGCTCGGGAACGTTGGTGTCGCCCGTACGGTCGCCGATGCAGATCTGCCACAGCTCAGTCCAGGTGCCGTCGTCCTCGATCTTCTTAAGGAAGTCGTTGACAAAGGCGACGCCGTCGGAATCGAGCGGCAGGCCGATGCCATAGGGCTCTTTGCTGCCGAAGGGCTTGCCGGCGATCTTGTATTTGCCGGGCTCGCGGACCAGCGCGCTCTGCTGCATGTTGTTATCGATGACGTAGGCGTCAACACGACCCTGCTGGAGTGCCTGGCGGGCCTCCTCGTCGGTCTTGAACTCCTGCTGGCTGGCCTTGGGGGCGAACTCCTCCAAGATGGCAGGGCCGTTGGAGCCGGACTGGACGGCAACGTTCTTGTCGGCCAGGTCGTCGACGCTCTTGATGTCGTCGTTATCGGCGAGCACCAGGATAGCCTGCTGGGTGTAGTAGTAGGGACCGGCAAAGGAGACGAGCTTCTTGCGCTCATCGGTAATGGTGTAGGTGGCAAAGACAGCGTCGACCTGGCCGTTCTGCAGGACAGACTCGCGCGTGTCCGAGGTCACCTGGGTGATCTCGACCTTGTTCTCGCCCAGAATGTAGTTGGACAGGAGCTGTGCGATACCGGCGTCGAAGCCGCGGGTCTGACCGTCTTTCTCGTTGAGGAGGGAGAAGAGCGTGGAGGTCTGAACGCCACCGATCTTAAAGACGCCGGCGTCCTTGACGGCCGTGGCCCAGGTGCTGGCGGCGATGGCGTCGTCATCGGCCTTGGGGCCGTCGTCGACGAGCTTGTCGAATGCCTTGGCATCGAGCGTGGTGGAAGCCTCGGTATCCTCGGAGCCCTTGGAGGAGCCGGTGGCGGAACCCTTGTCGGCCTCGGCGCTGGTGTCAGAGCAGCCGGCAAGACCAAGGCCGGCGACGGTTGCGAAGGTGGCGGCAACGAAGCCGCGGCGGTCGAAAACGACCTGCTGGGAGAGGTTCTTGCTCATGGTAGAACACCTTTCTCAATAAAATCCCTAGCGGTTGAGTAGAGTTATACCCTATCCCGCTCAAATGGGTCAACACGAAATAGCTCAGAAACATACTTACCTTATGGGTTATTCTACCTACCAAAAAGGGACAGGCACCTTTGTGGTGGTTCTGGCCGATGCGGTGGCATGCCTCGCTGCTTTGTCTCAATCTGTAACATCTACAGCCGTTTTTGCCGAGTAACTGTTACAGATCGAGACTTTCTCTTCAGGGGGATTCGAATGTCTCGATCTGTAACATCTGGACGGACAAAAGGTCTCTATCTGTTACAGATTGAGACAAAGGTCAGGGACTAAGACGTCTTGTCTAGATCTGTAACAGTTAGACGGGAATTCGGGCCCTAGATGTTACAGATTGAGATAATCGCGTCGCGAAAATAAAAACCTCCGCAGGGGTGCTTCCCTTGCGGAGGTTTTCTTACTCGTTGAGTAGTCTCACGGCTTCGGCGGCCATGTTCTCGACCGTCATGCCGTTCTGCGCAAGCAGTTCGTTGGGGTCGTAGCGGTCGGGGAAGCCCTTGGCGATGCCGAAGGTGCGCGTGCGCAACGGCGTACATGCCAGATAACATGTCACGCGCTCGCCCCAGCCGCCGTCCAAGATACCGTCCTCGAGGGTGACGACAACGCGATGCTCGGCGGCAAGGCTGTCGAGGAACTCGCGGTCGAGCTCGGTTGCAAAGCGCGGGTTGACGAGCGTGGCCTCGATGCCGTACTCGGCAGCCAAGCGGTTTGCCACGCGCTCGCCCAGTTCAAAGAAGTCGCCAAGCGCAAGCACGGCCACATCGCGGCCCTGGCGCACCATGTCGTAGCGCGCGATGCCGTAATCGGTGTCCTCGGCGGGCGCCAAATCGGGACGGCTCACCAGGCCGATGCCCGGTACACGAATCGCCACGGGATGCTCGCGGTGGTCGAGCGACCAGCTCAGCATGGACAGATATTCCTCCATGCAGGCCGGCGCCAAGTAGTGCATGTTGGGAAGACCGCCCAGCATGGAAATATCAAAGAACGAGAGGTGCGTTTCGGACGTGGTGCCAAAGATCGACGCGCCAAACACCAAAATGGTTGCCGGGGCGTCGTTGAGGCACAGGTCGTGCCACAGCTCGTCGTAGGCGCGCTGCAAAAACGTGCCGTACACACCAAAGACTGGCTTGGCGCCCGAGCGAGCAAGCGCGGTGGCAAAGGTCACGGCATGCTCCTCGGCAATGCCCACATCGACGAACTGTTTGCCGGCGGCAGCGCGAAGCTCGGGTGTAAAGCCCATGATGTAGGGCGTGGCAGCTGTGACGCCCACGACCTGCGGATCGCGCTCGATGGCGGCGCTGAGCGCTTCGCCCGTAATGTCGGCATAGGTGCGCGGCGCGGGCTCGCTCGGATGGCCCGGGCAAAGCTTGCGCCCGGTCGCCATGTCAAACGGACCCACGTGGTGCCAGCGCTCGGGGTCGCTCTGGGCTGGCTCAAAGCCTTTGCCCTTGGCGGTGGAGACGTGCAGCACGATGGGGTGATCGATATCGCGCAGTTCCTGCAGCGCGTCGACGAGGGCCAACACATCGTTACCGGCGTCCAGATAGCGGTAGTCAAGCCCCATCGCGCGGAAAACGTTGCGCTCACAGGTGCCGTTGCTGGCGCGCAACTCGGCCAGATTGCGATACAGGCCGCCATGGTTCTCGGCAATGGACTGGTCGTTATCGTTGACGATGATGATCAGGTTGCTGTCGAGATCGGCGGCATTGTTGAAGCCCTCAAACGCCAGGCCGCCCGAAAGCGAGCCGTCGCCAATGATGGTGATGACGTTGTACGCATCGCCCGCCAGGTCACGAGCGTGCGCCAGACCGCAGCCCAGGCTCACCGACGTGGAGGTGTGGCCCATGGCGAACAGGTCGTGCTCGGACTCGTCGGGATTGGCAAAGCCAGAAGCCTCGCCATAACGCTCCGGATCGATATAAGTGTACGCGCGCCCAGTCAGCGCCTTGTGGGCGTAAGTCTGGTGCGAAACGTCAAAGACAATCTTGTCGATGGGGGAGTTAAATACGCGATGAAGCGCAACCGTAAGCTCAACGACGCCCAGGTTGGGGGCAACGTGTCCGCCGACGGCGGCGGAGCTTTCGAGGATGGCGTGGCGAATCTCGTCGCAGAGCTGCGGGAGCTCGGCACGATTAAGAGCCTTGACGTCCTCGGGCGTTGTCGTTTGCGTAAGCAGCATCGTTGTGGGTTACTCCATGCGAATCGAGCGCCGGCGCTCCCTCGGCCGGCACAATTGCACAAGACAGTCTCGCACATTTTGGCGTTTGATATGTGACGGCGGCGCGGTAATTCGCCAACTGGTGGGGCAAAACGTTTTGTCCGATGCCATACTGGTAGATTCGATGATGATTTTATTCATTGCGTGCAGGCCGTGACTTGCCGTCGTGGGCCGCTGGAAGGAGGCAGCATGTCCGATGCCGTTCGTGCCGAGAAGATCGCGCACGAGGTCGACTATGCCGCCCGCCAGCTGGCTCAAGCGGGTCGCTTGGACCTGACGCGCGAGTTTATCCAGCATGGCGATGTGACGGTGTATACGCATGTGACTTCGGTAGCGCGGGCAAGTCTGTCCTTTGCCGAGCACTTGGGCCGTGCTGGCATTTCGATCGACCGTGCCTCGCTGCTGCGCGGAGCCCTGTTACACGATTACTTTCTCTACGATTGGCACGATCCCGACCCAAGCCATCGACTGCATGGCTTTCGCCACCCGTTTTTTGCCCTGGCGCGTGCCGAAGAGGATTTTGAGCTGACGCCGCGCGAGCGGAATATTATCGTGCGGCATATGTTTCCGCTGGTGCCGGTGCCGCCGACGTGTCGTGAGGCATGGATTGTGTGCCTGGCAGATAAATGGTGCGCGCTGCGCGAAACGGTCGCCGGCCGCCTGCCGCGCAAGGACGAGATGGACGATAGCGTGAGCAAAGCATCGAGCGAAAAGAGGAGAGGGTAGACGGTGGAAACCGCGATTGATATGGCGTTTGGCGGCGCGACGCTTGCCGCCTGCCCGCTCTCGGCACTGGTGCTCTCGTTTGCCTTTTACGGGTTTTGCGGCTGGGCGTGGGAGTCGACAGTATGCGCCATGCTCAACCACGGACGCTTCGCCAACAGTGGCTTTTTGCTGGGGCCGTGTTGTCCTATCTATGGTGTGGGCGGCATTGCCTGCTGGCTTTTGCTGCGCGGGATTCCGGATGCGTCGAGCCAGTTTGTCGCTGCAGCGCTCGTATGCAGCGTGATTGAGTACAGCGTAGGCGTGCTGCTGGAAAAAACAACGGGCGCTCGCTTTTGGGACTATTCGCACCTGCCGTTTAATCTGCACGGACGTATCTGCCTGTACTGGGCATGCGCGTTTGGCTTGGGTGCGTTGTGCATTTGCCGTTTAGTGGAGCCGGCATTGCTGGGGCTGCTTGGCCATCTGCCGGTGCTGATTGTGCGGCTGTCCGCCTTTATCGTCGCGGTCGCGATGATGGTCGACGCGGTGTGCTCATTGGCGAGCTGGCGGCGTCTGTCCGATCAGCTGGAGCGCGTCCGAGCCGACCTTGCCGACCGCATCAACGAGTCGCTTGCCGATGCCTCGGACTCAATGCTCGAGCGCATTCCCGATTCGACGATTGACTCGGTGGCACAGACACACATCCGTAGCCGTGCCGTTAACGCTTGGCTGGCCGAGCTGGGCGACGCGACGCTCGATGCCCTGCGCGAGAAGGCTTCGATGCCGACGTTTATCGCAGATGGTGCTCGCGGCCTGGCGCTTGCCGCCCGCCGCGTGGCCGATGCCGCGCCGAGTATGTCGCGTCCGTCGCTCAGTCGTCGCCTTGCCGGCAAGCGCATGGGCCGTCCGGTGCCGAGCGTGTCACTCAGCCGCCGCGAGCTACGTTTCTTTAACGCCTTCCCGCGTCTGCGCATCAATCGCTACGAAGGTGTCATTCGAGCAACTAATCTCCGCGACCGCGCCCACGAGCTGTTCCGGCGCTAGTTGGGACGGGTGCACTCACGGCCCCCTTGCTCGCGTATTTCCCGTTCGTTTCGCGCCCGTTGCCGCGCCGTTTCCAAGATTGCGGCACCGTTTCCATTCGACAACGCAGCGTTTAACAACGCCGTATCTGGTCTACACCAGTTGCCCCTCGGTCGCATTATGGGCGCCGACAAGGTTCATGCGACCAAGGGGGAGCGAATGTACGATACGGGATCGACAACGTTTATGCTCATCTGCACCATGCTCGTGTTTTTAATGACACCGGGCCTGGCGTTTTTCTATGGCGGCCTGTCCAGGCGCAAAAATGTCATCAACACCATGCTCATGTGCTTTGGCGCCATTGGCCTGGTCGGTGTGCTGTGGATTGTCGCCGGCTGGTCGCTGGCCTACGGCGGCGACGGTTCCAGCCCGTTTATTGGAGGCCTTGACCAGCTGCTGTGCCTGCCGGTACTCAACCAGGTGCTGCAGGCGGCCGAGGGCAATGCCGCGGATGGCGCCGTCTACCCTCAGATCATCAACATCGCCTTCCAGATGGCATTTGCCATGATCACGGCCGCCATCGTCACGGGTAGCCTGGCAGGTCGCGTTAAGTTTGGCGCTATAGCGGCCTTCCTGGGCATTTGGCTGCTTGTGGTCTATGCGCCGCTCGCCCACATGGTTTGGGGCGGCGATGGCTCCTTTATCGGTGACATTATCGGCGCACTCGACTTTGCCGGCGGCGACGTGGTACACATTTCGTCGGGTCTCACGGGTCTGATTCTCTGTTTAATGCTCGGCCGTCGTCGCGGCTTTGGCATGGTGAGCTACCGTCCGCATAACGTGCCGTTTGTGGCGTTGGGCGCCGGCCTGCTTTGGTTTGGCTGGTTTGGCTTTAACGGCGGCAGCGAGTTTAAGGCCGACGCCGTGGCGGCGCTCGCCATCCTCAACACCGTGACGGCTAGCGCGGCGGGCATGGTCTCGTGGCTTGCCGTCGAGCGCGTGCACACCGGTCGCCCCACGCTGGTGGGTGCCAGCACCGGTCTGGTTGCGGGCCTTGTGGTGGTCACGCCGGGTGCGGGCTTTGTCGAGCCGTGGGCAGCGCTGGTTATGGGCCTGGTCGTGTCGCCCGTCTGCTACTTGGCCATCAGCCATCTAAAGACCAAGTTCGGCTACGACGATGCGCTCGACGCGTTCGGTTGCCACGGTATCGGCGGCATCTTGGGCGGCGTGCTCACAGGCCTGTTCTGCGTGCCGGAGCTCTCGTGGACCGGTAAAGGTGGCCTGTTCTACACGGGTGACGTGTCGCTGCTCATCTCGCAGATCTTGGGCATTGTGGTGACGGTTGCTATTGTGCTGGTGCTCGACTTGGTGATCGCCACGGTGGTCAAGGCGCTGTTCCACGGCAGCCTGCGCGTGGACGAGGCCGACGAGGCGCTGGGCCTGGATGCGAGTCAGCACGGCGAGAGCGCGTATCCCTCCTTCTCGGGACTTGACTAGCGGCACGGCTTTCCCAGGCACCCGACCTTGCCCCTCAAACCGTCGCTTGCGTACCGAAGTACGCGGCGCTCCTCTTTCGGGGCAATCTCGGGCACCTGGAAAACCCGTGTCATGTGAAGGACAATCAATTTCTTTTATTAAAGAGAGGAATTCATTATGAAAAAGATCACGGCTATCGTGCGCCAGGAAAAGCTTGAGGTTCTTAAAGACGCGCTGTTTGCTGCCGATGTTCGCGGTATGACTATCAACCAGGTGCAGGGTTGCGGCGCACAGCATGGCTGGAAGGAATATGTGCGCGGCAACGAGTTGCTTGTCAACACGATCCCTAAGGTGCAGTTCACCCTCATCTGCGCCGACGAGCACGTCGACGGCATTGTCGAGATTATCTGCAACGCCGCTCGCACCGGTGCCGTCGGCGACGGCAAGATCTGGGTCGAGCCGGTCGAGGAGGTTATCCGCATCCGTACCGGCGAACACGGCCCCGCTGCGGTGTAGGACAATCTTTCGCCTGACGGGCGTGCCTCTCTTGGGGCGCGCCCGTTCTCGTCTACAATATCGTGCAGACGAAGGAGAGGCATGCCCATGATCAAGATGTTTGCGAGTGACTTAGACGGAACGCTGCTGAACGCCCTGCACGAGGCAGATGGGACCATCCGCCTCGCCATTCGCGAGCTGACCGAGGCCGGACTCCACGTGGTTCCCGCGACCGGACGCTCGACGCTGCCGATCGGCGAGCATGGCTTTACGGGCCTGCCGCTTGACGCCTGCTGCTCCAACGGGTCCATCGTGCGCGACAGCCATGGCGAGGTGCTCAAGACCTGGACCATCGATCCGCAGATTACCGAGGAGCTACTCAAGGCGTTCCCGGACATTTGCTTTGATTGCTCCACGCCCGATGGCATGTTCTCGAGCGGTTCGTTCGAGATGCATCTGGCGGGCTTTAAAAAGGACAGCCCCATCAAGCGTATTGTGATGCGCGGCATGCGTGCACGTGGCGGGTATCACGAGGAGCAGTATTTCGATCAGTCGATCGGCGATATCTTGCGTCACGATGTATGCAAGATCAATTGTCGCGTGACCTCACCCGAGTTGGAGCGCGACCTTAAGGCGTATTTGGCCGAGCGCTCGGACCGCGTGGTCAACGCACCGTTCGATCCGGTGATGTTCGAGATCACGGACGTGGCGTGCAACAAGGGCGAGAGTGTGGCCTGGCTGGCGGGCTACTACGGCATTGCCGAGGACGAGGTCGCGGTTTACGGCGACGGCGGCAACGACATCGCCATGCTCAAGCGTTTCCGCCACAGCTACGCGACCAAAAACGCAAGCGATGCCGCCAAGGCCGCCGCGAGCGCGACCATCGGCAGCTGCATGGTCCACGCCGTCCCCAAACACATGCTCGCCACCATGCGCAAGCAAAACTCCCGCACCGTCATCGAATAATGTGACAAAGGGACAGCCCCTTTGTCGCGGGGGCCTGTGTTCTTGGAATACGAACATATATTCGTATATATAACTAAGTTTTGATAGAATCGGTATCGTTGACGGCAGCTCCATGTGTCGGGCAGCGCCCTCCATCTGATGGGAGGTGATGCCCATGACCGATTTGATTGATTTCGTGAGACTTCTGACCGCTTTGGTCTCGTTCTTCACAGTGCTTGTCGGCCTTTCCAAGGCACTCAAGCAGCGTTCGAAGCGCAACAGAAGGGGTCGCCGCCGCTAAGGCGTTGACCCCCTAATGCAAACAACGGCGCTGCCCAGCTTTCCAGAACTTGGGCTGCCGTCGACACTATTCTACCCACGAATGACATTTTGAACAATTGGCAATGCCGCTTCAAAAGCCAGGCACAACTGGCACAACCTAGGCGGTCGCTGAATGTGACAAAGGGGCAGTCCCTGTCACACCCCAAATATTGCCTTTACGTGTTGATGCACACGGTGTGCAATAATACTCGCACTGTGCAATAGCGCACAGGTTGAGTAACAAGGAGGACGCTTGTCCCAGCTCGAAAAATGCGACCGCCGGTCCCTTCGCTCGCAGCGTGCCCTTCGCCAGGCACTTGCCAGCGAGCTTGCCGAAAGCGGCGACCTTTCGCGCATTAATGTCGCGTCGCTCACCGAGCGCGCTGGCCTTACGCGCCGCACGTTCTATTCGCACTACCGCGATATCCCCGACTTTATCAATCAAATCGAGGACGGCTTGCTGGCCGAGATCCGTGAGCGCATTGAGCTCATCACCGCAGCTCAGCTGCCCGATCTCTATCACAACATCGATGAGCTCGAGCCGGCACCCGGTTCGGTTGAGTTGCTGCGCTACCTTGCGGCCAACCGCGATTTAATCGGATCGCTGCTGGGCCCGGGCGGCGACCCCGCCTTTATTAAAAAGATCATCGATACCGCACGCGAGGCCGTGGTGCCGCGCGCACAGACGGGCATTTTGGGCTTGGCGCTGGGCACCTTCTTTGACTACTACGTCACCTATGTCGTGAGTGCCGAGGTCGGCATGATCCAGCGTTGGTTTGAGCGTGACCTTTCTGAATCGCCCGAGACCATGGCGCGCATTATGACGGTTATCGCCTTTGTGCGCCCCGGCGACCTGTATGGCCAACCCATCGATATCAACGTGCCGGAATACGGCATGAAGCTATTGAACCTGCAGCTCGAGGACGCGGTCGACACCACCGCAACCGTCGAGTCCAACAACTAAGAGGAGAGACAATGAGCAAACTCGTCGAGGGCATTAAAGACCGCGTGGTCGCTGCTGCACGCGAGGCCGCGCCCGCCGTGGTGGACGCCGCGCAGAAGGCCGCGACCGCGGCTGCCGAGAAAGTTGCCGAGGCAGTTGCCGATGCCAAGAACGCGGCAGGGGAGACGTCCGTCGCTAGCGAGCCCGCCACCGACGCTGAGCCCCTAGTCGCCACCGCCGCCCAGGCCCCCGAAGGCGCGATCTTCAACCCCGAGGCCGCCCGCGGCAACCTGCACCTGGGCATCGACGTGGGCTCCACCACCGTTAAGCTCGCTGTGCTCAACGACGACAACCAGATTGTCTACGCCAAGTACCAGCGTCACCACACCGACGTCCGCGCTTGCGCCCGCGACTTGTTCGAGGGTGCCGCGACCGTGCTGCCGACGGCCCAAATGACCTGCGCCATTACCGGTTCGGGCGGCCTGCTGCTGTCCCAGTGGCTCGACCTGGAGTTTGTCCAGGAGGTCATCGCCAGCAAGCGCGCTGTCGAGACCCTCATCCCGGCCACCGACGTCGCCATCGAGCTGGGCGGCGAGGACGCCAAGATCATCTACTTTGACAACGGCATCGAGCAGCGCATGAACGGCACCTGCGCCGGCGGTACGGGCGCGTTCATCGACCAGATGGCAACCCTGCTGCACACCGATGCCAGCGGCCTTAACGAACTCGCGGCCAACGCCACCACCATCTATCCCATCGCCAGCCGCTGCGGCGTCTTTGCCAAGACCGACGTCCAACCGCTGCTCAACGAGGGCGCCCGCCCCGAGGACGTGGCCGCCTCCATCTTCCAGGCTGTCGTGACCCAGACCATTTCGGGCCTGGCGTGTGGCCGTCCCATCCGCGGCAACGTTGCCTTCCTGGGCGGCCCGCTGCAGTACCTCTCCGAGCTGCGCCACCGCTTCTACCTCACGCTCAACCTGGACGAGGAGCACCGCATTGTGCCCCAAAACGCCCACCTGTTTGTGGCGAGCGGCGCCGCCATGGCGCACGAGTCCAACAAGCTCAGCACGTTCCCGCAGCTCATCGAGGCCATCGATGCCCTGGGTGACACACAGGGTGCCGAGGTCGAGCGCCTGGATCCGCTCTTTGCCACCGACGAGGACTTCGCCGAGTTCAAGACCCGCCACGACCAGGAAGTCGTCCCCAAGGGCAAACTCGAAGGCTACACCGGCCGCGTGTTCATCGGCATCGACGCCGGTTCCACCACCATGAAGGCTGCGCTTGTGGGCGAGGACGGCCAGCTGTTGCACACCTGGTACGGCAACAACAACGGCGACATCCTGGGCACGGCCAAGGTCATCATGGCCGATTTCTACAACCACATCCCCGCCGGCTGCACCATAGGCCACGTGACCACCACGGGCTACGGCGAGGCGCTGCTCATCGAGGCCCTCAAGGCCGATTCCGGCGAGATCGAGACCGTCGCGCACCTGCGCGGCGCCAAGGCGTTCCTGCCCGGCGTCGAGTTCATTCTGGACATTGGCGGCCAGGACATGAAGTGCCTGCGCGTCAAGGACGGCGTCATCGAGCACATCATGCTCAACGAGGCCTGCTCGTCGGGTTGCGGTAGCTTTATCGAGAGCTTCGCCGTCTCTATGAACATGGACGTGCGCGCGTTCGCCAACGCCGCCATCCATGCCAAAGCCCCGGTCGACCTGGGAAGTCGCTGCACGGTCTTTATGAACTCGCGCGTCAAGCAGGCGCAAAAGGAAGGCGCCACGGTGGGCGATATCGCGGCAGGTCTGTCTTATTCCGTCATCAAGAATGCCCTGTTCAAGGTCATTAAGCTGCGCGATCCCAAGGAGATCGGCAGCCAGGTAATCGTCCAGGGCGGCACCTTTATGTCCGATGCCACGCTGCGCGCGTTTGAGCAGCTCACCGGCGTTCATGCCGTGCGTCCCGACATCGCCGGCTGCATGGGCGCCTACGGTGCGGCCCTGCTCGCCCGCGATCGCGCCGGCGCCGACGGCACTTCGACCATCCTTTCGGCCGAGGACATCGCGCACCTCACCGTGACGCAAAAGCATGTCCGCTGCGGCCGTTGCTCCAACAACTGCCAGCTTACCGTCAACGACTTTGGCGGTGGCAGGCGCTTCATTACCGGCAACCGCTGCGAGAAGGGCGCCGGCCACAAAAAGCAGAAGACCGAGGCCCCCAACCTCTTCAAAAAGAAAAACGAGCTGCTCTTTAACCGCGAGGTCCTGAGCCCCGACGAGGCCCCGCGCGGCACCGTCGGCATCCCGCGCGCGCTCAACATGTACGAGAACTACCCCTTCTGGCACGCGTTCTTTACGCGCCTGGGCTTTAGCGTGCAGCTGTCCGACCAGTCGAGCAAGAAGACCTACCAGGCGGGCATCGAGTCCATGCCGTCCGAGAGCGTGTGCTATCCGGCCAAGATGAGCCATGGCCACGTGATGAACCTCATCGACCGTGACGTCGACTTTATTTGGATGCCGTGCGTGCGCTGGGAGCGCAAAGAGGACCCGACTGCCGGTAACTGCTATAACTGCCCCATCGTCATGAGCTACCCCACGGCGCTGGCGCTCAATATCGACGAGATCCGCGAGCAGAACATCGAGTTCCTGTATCCGTTTGTGCCCTATCACGATAAGACCGAGCTCAAGCGCCGTCTGTACCAGGTGCTCGCCGTCGACCGTGTGGCCGATGCTGAGGCCGGTCGCGGTCGCGTGCGCGGTCCTAAAATCACGCGCTCCGAGGTCGATGCCGCCGTCAACGCTGCCTTTGAGGCCGATGCGCGTTTCCACGAGGACATCCAGACCATGGGCGAGGAGGCCCTTAAGTGGGTCGAGGACCACGGCGGCCACGGCATTGTGCTCGCCGGCCGTCCTTACCACAATGACCCCGAGATCAACCACGCCCTGCCCGAGCTTATCTCGAGCTTTGGCTTTGCGGTCTTTACCGAAGATTCGCTCGCGCATCTGGTAAAGCCCGAGCGTCCGATTCGCGTCGTCGACCAGTGGATGTACCACAGCCGCCTGTACGCCGTCGCCCGTTTTGTGACGATGCGCAACGACCTGGACCTGATCCAGCTCAACTCTTTCGGCTGCGGCCTGGACGCTCTGACCACCGACCAGGTGCAGGAGATTCTGGAGGCCAGCGGCAAGATCTACACCGTGCTCAAGATCGACGAGGTGTCCAACCTGGGCGCCGCGCGCATCCGCATCCGCTCGCTCATGGCAGCGCTCAAGGACCAGGAGGCCGAGCGCTTGGCCGAGGCCACGGCCGCGGGCGAGGCCTACGAGCAGGGTGACGCCGCGCCGGTGGCGCCCTCCACGGATGCCCCCGCGTTCGCGAGCCGCAAGTACACGTTCGAGGCGCAGCGTGAGAGCGCCTCGTCCGCATGGCCCAAAGTGCCCTTTACCGAGCAAATGCGCGACGAAGGCTACACCATCCTGTGCCCGCAAATGGCGCCGATCCACTTTGACCTGGTCAAAGAGGTGTTCCGTGGTGCTGGCTACAACTTGGAGCTGCTGCCCTCGACCGACCATGACGCCGTCGAGGCGGGCCTGCGCTACGTGAACAATGACATCTGCTATCCGTCGATTCTGGTGACGGGCCAGATCATGGAGGCCATCGAGAGCGGTCGGTACGACCTGTCCAAGACGGCCGTGGTTATCAGCCAGACCGGCGGCGGCTGCCGTGCCACCAACTACATCGCACTCATCCGCAAGGCCCTGCGCGAGAGCGGCCACCCCGAGATTCCGGTGATCTCGCTTTCGGCCGTGGCGCTCGGCGAGGACAACCCCGGCTTTAAGATTACGCCGGCGCTGCTCAAGCAGGCGGTCTACGCGGTGCTCTTTGGCGACGTGATGATGCAGATGCTCTACCGCTGCCGCCCGTACGAGGCCACGCCCGGCGCCGCCAACGCGCTCTACGAGGAGTACATGGCGCGCGCCCGCAAACTGGCGCCCAAGTTCAACCGCCACAACTACACCAAGCTGTGCCGCGAGGCCATCCGCGCGTTCGACACCATGCCGCTCGTGGGCGAGGGCACCAAGCCGCGCGTGGGCGTGGTCGGCGAGATCTTGGTCAAGTTCCACCCTACGGCCAACAACCACGTGGTCGACGTGATCGAGCGCGAGGGCTGCGAGGCCGTGGTACCGGGCCTGCTCGACTTCTTCCTGTACTCCATGAGCAACGCCGAGCTGCAGAAGGACGAGCTGGGAAGCTCCGCTACCACGCGCGCTGGTATGCAAGCGCTCATCAAGCTCGTGGACTGGATGCGTACGCCGGTGGAGGAGATGCTCGAAAAGTCCCGCCGCTTTGAGGCGCCCGAGCGCATCGGCACCATGGCCGACAAGGCCCGTACGGTGCTCTCGGTGTGCAACAACATGGGCGAGGGCTGGTTGCTCACGGCCGAGATGCTCGACCTGATCGACCACGGCGCGCCCAACATCATCTGCACGCAGCCCTTTGCGTGCCTGCCCAACCACGTGGTGGGCAAGGCCGTGATCAAGGAGCTGCGCCGTCAGCACCCCGAGAGCAACATCGTCGCGGTGGACTACGACCCCGGCGCGTCCGAGGTCAACCAGCTCAACCGCATTAAGCTCATGATTAGTGTGGCCAAGGAAAACATGCGCGCCGGCAAGGGCTTTAAGCTTGAGAAGGTGGCGCCGCTCGCGATGGATGAGGTCACCGGCCAGATGCGTGCCCACGATGGCTGCGTGAGCTGCGGCTCGGTCGACGAGAGTGCCGTGGCGTCGGTCGCTGAGCGCCTGGGACGCGGCATTAAGAAGTAGCTGGCCTGCTATGGGCTGGATATGAGACAAACGGGTGGTAGCCGTACCGGCTACCACCCGTTTTTGCTGGACATATGTTGCGTAAACGCCCCGACTATCACCCTTTGCGAACTCAGATTTCGGAAGTATGCGGCAAAATCTGAATAGACCGAGCACACCGAATATGTCCAAGCCCTGTACCTGCGGTTTTATTGGCGGAAAATCGGGGTGTGCTCAAGGGCTCCGGAATTTGCCGCATACTTCCGCAAACGACGTCTCGGTGGCACAAAAAATCGCCCACGGAACCCTGAGATAATGAACAGATGTAGCCGTTCGCCGCAAATTACCGTCCGTTTATAGAACCCACCCCCAGTGTGCATCCCTCTTACGGTTGAATAAATACACATCTATGGAATTACGTAAGAGAGGACTGTTCCTATGAGCTACAAGACCGTTTGCGTTGCCGGCGGCGGCGTGCTGGGAAGCCAGATTGCCTTTCAGGCTGCCTACTGCGGCTTCGATGTAACGATTTGGCTGCGCAGCGAGGGCAGCATCGGCCGCACCCAGCCCAAGATCGATCATGTGCGTGAGGAGTACATCGCTGCTATCGAGGGCATGGCGGACGGCACGGGCGAGTGGTGCGCCGGTATCGCCGATAGCGGCCAGCCCTTCGACAAGGAGGCGGCACTCGCTGCCGTCGAGCGTGCCTACTCCACGCTCAAGCTGGAGCTCGATCTTGCCAAGGCAGTGGCCGACGCCGACCTGGTCATCGAGTCTATGGCCGAGGACACCCAGGCAAAAATCGACTTCTACAAGAAGCTTGCCCCGGTTCTCCCGCAAAAGACCGTCGTCGTGACCAACTCCTCCACGCTGCTGCC
>CABUVB010000007.1 GCA_902494815.1 uncultured Collinsella sp.
CAGGGCCGCACGGCGCTCATCACGCTGCTCGAGAAGGCGCGTGACGGTCTTGCCGGCAAGACCGGTACCACGTTTACCGGCGACGCTGAGTAGGCATATCTGCACCATTGAGGAGGGTGCCCTGCGTCGCGGGGTGCCCTCCTTTGTGCTATGGAGAGCCAAGGGTCGTTCGCTGGAAAACGAGTGCGTGCCTGTTCCGACGGAGTGTGAGCTTGGTATGGTGGGTATAGCAACTATGGTGTCCAAAGCAGCCAGGGGAGGTTTGCGGAGATGAAACTCGGTTGCGTCATTATGGCTTCGGGCGAGGGCAAGCGGTTTGGCTCTAACAAGATGCTTGCCGATATCTATGGCGAGCCGCTGATTGCCCGGACCATCGATTCGGTTCCCCAGGGCTTTGACGCCGTGGTTTCGACGCGTTGGCCCGAGGTCGCCCAGATTTGCGAGGACAAGCATTGCCCGTGCGTGCTGCACGATGGCGAGCTGCGCAGCGAAAGCGTCCGCGCGGGTCTTTCGTGGGGGGTCGAACGCAACTGGAAAGGTTGCCTCTTTTTGCCGGGCGACCAGCCGCTCGTGAGTTCGGATTCTTTTGATGCCATGGTTCGCGCATTTGACGAGCGTGGCCGCAAGCATCCGGTGCGTCTTGCGTGCAACGGTGAGCCTTCGAGCCCGGTGCTCTTTCCGGCGGAACTGTTCGATGCACTTATGTGTCTTGAGGGCAAGGACGGCGGGGGCTCGATTCTCAAGGACCGTACCGACGTGGTGCTGGTCGAGGCGCGTGCCTACGAGCTGTGGGATGTCGATACCGCAGAGGGACAGCGACGCATAACGGAGCATATCGCGGCCTGCTCGTATTTTGATCGCGTGGCCAACTGTATTAATCAATAAGGAGCAACATGATCATCATCAAAAACGGCGCGCTCGTGACGCCCCAGGGGCTTCGCCGCGCCGATCTTGCCATGGAGGGCGACAAGATTGTGCGGATTGCCGCGGCGATTGAACCGGCCGAGGGCGATACCGTCGAGGACGCCGCGGGCTGCTGGGTGTTTCCCGGCTTTATCGACGGCCACACGCACATGCAGTGCTGGACTGGCATGGATTGGACAGCCGATAGCTTTGAAACCGGCACGCGTGCGGCTGCCTGCGGCGGTACGACGACCATCGTGGACTACGCCACGGCCGACCGCGGCGTGACCATGCCCGATGCCCTTGCCGAGTGGCACCACCGCGCCGACGGCACCTGCACGGCAAACTACGCTTTTCATATGGCACTCGCCGAGTGGAATGAGCGCAACCGCGCCGATCTCGCGGCTATGCGCGAGGCGGGCGTTTCGTCGTTTAAGACCTACTTTGCCTACGACCACCTGCGCTTGGACGATGCCGAGACACTCGAGGTGCTGGAGGAGCTCAAGCACCTGGGCGGTATCCTGTGCGTGCATTGCGAGAACGGCACGCTGGTGAATGAACTTCAGAAGCGCGTGTACGAGCAGGGGATTCATGGACCCGAGGGGCATGCGCTCAGCCGTCCGGACGTGTGTGAGGCCGAGGCCGTGAGCCGCCTGCTGTATCTGGCGCACTTGGCCGGGGACGCTCCGGTCAACGTGGTGCACCTTTCGACCAAGCTGGGGCTCGAGGCCATTCGCGCTGCCAAAGCGCGCGGGCAGAAGAACATCTATGTCGAGACATGCCCCCAGTATCTGATGCTCGACGACACCTGCTATCTGGAGCAGGGCGAGGACGGCTTTGCGGGAGCCAAGTACGTGATGAGCCCGCCGCTGCGCCATGCCGGCGACCGTGCGGCCCTGCGCGAGGCGCTTGTGGCCGGCGAGATCGATACGATTGCGACCGACCACTGCAGCTTTAACCTGCACGGGCAAAAGGACCGCGGGCGCGACGACTTCCGCGCGATTCCCAACGGCGGGCCCGGCGTGGAGCATCGTCCCGTTGCGATTGCCACGAGCTTTGAGGGGCAGTTGGGACCCGAGGATCTGTGCCGCTTGATGAGCGAGAACCCGGCGCGCGTCTTTGGCATGTATCCGCGCAAGGGCTGTCTTGCCAAGGGCTCCGATGCCGACGTGTGCGTGTGGGATCCCCAGGCACGCTGGACCATTAGCGCGGCGACGCAGCATCAGGCTGTGGACTACACGCCGCTCGAGGGCTTTGAGGCGCATGGCCGCGCCAAGGTCGTGTTTGTGAACGGCGTGCTGGCGGCACGCGACGGCGAGCCCACCGGAGCCCAGCCCGGCCGCTACGTGCCTCGCTAGCAGGGGGAGTGCCGGACCCCCTCCGCAGTTGCGGTGAAATACGGACTGTTTGCGGCCGTCATGCAGCCAAACAGTCCGTATTTCACCGCAACTGAAGAGATGGGGCCGGCTACTTGAGGCTGGTGGCGATGAGGGGGCGGTTGAGGGCTGCCTCGAAGCGATCTGCCATCGTGGGGTCGCTGAGCGTGTCGACTTGGTTGAGCATGATACGGGCATTGTTGAGGTTCAGCATCCGCAGCTCGGCATTGAGCACCTGGGCGACGCGCTCGGGCGTGGCGATGTCGGTGAGCTCGCAGCCGCAACGCTCGCAAAAGAGCTCGGGGCGGTGGACGGCTTCGTTGATGGGCTTGCTGAGCCCCGAGGCGCCGACGAGCCAGATGACGTTGGCCGTGCCGGCGGGAACGACCGGCTCCCACGGGGCATGCGCCTTGAGCGGGAGCCGCTTGCTGCCGTCCGCCTCGGCCAGGACGTAGTCAAAGCGCTGCGCCAGCTGGTCGAGCGGCTCGGCAGGGGAGGAGAGTTTGCCCGTCTCCGGGTCCAAAACACCCGCCTGGCAGATACTTCCGCGGCTCATGCCCGCGCATGCCTCGCAGGTGCAACCGGGGACATGCGAGGCGCCCGGCTTCCAAGGCGCGGCGTCCAGGCGACGATTCGACCCGTCCCATGGCACGCCGGCAACGGGAAGCATATGCGTGGTGGTGCAGAGGAGCACGCGGCCGCCAGCGCGCATGAGCTCAAGACCCAGCGTTTTGAGCAACGTCGACTTGCCGCCGCTGCCGATAATCGCGGTAATGCCCGGCTCGATCCTGAGCGCCGAGGCAAGATTGCCGCTAACCGTTTCCATCTGTTCACCGCCGTATAATACTGTGATAATAAATAATCATCAGAGTAGCGGTCGAACCGCTTTTGCTCTGCTCAAACCGTAGCACAGGGAGGTGCCCCGGGAATGCTCGTTTATGTTCGCGGCGCCGGCGATATCGCCACGGGTGTCGCCGCTCGCTTGGTGCACGCCGGCGTGTCGGTCGTTATGGCCGATATCGCGGTTCCCACGTGCATCCGCCGCACAATCAGTTTTTGCGAGGCTATTCGTCTGGGCGAGGTCCAGGTCGAGGGCATTCGCGCTCGCTTGGCGCAGACGCCGGCAGAGGCGCTCGAGATTACCCAAGCGGGGGATGTTGCCGTCGTGGTGGACCCTCAGGCCAAGATGCTCGATGAGCTTAAACCCGCGGCTGTGGTCGACGCGATTCTGGCCAAGCGCAACCTGGGCACCACGCGCGACATGGCGCCTACCGTCATCGCCGTGGGGCCGGGCTTTACCGCGCCGGTCGATTGCGACGCCGTGGTCGAGACCATGCGCGGGCATTTTTTGGGCCGTGTCATTACCCAGGGCTCGCCCCAGCCCAACACGGGCGTGCCGGGCGTGATCGCCGGCTATGGCAAGGAGCGCGTTATCCACAGCCCCGCCGCCGGCGTGTTTCGGTCCGACCGCGCAATCGGCGACATCGTGCGCGCCGGAGACGTGATTGGCTACGCGGGCGATACGCCCATGCGCACGCAGATCGATGGCTGTCTGCGCGGGCTTTTGGCGAACGGCGTGCGGGTGACTGAGGGCTTTAAATGCGCCGATGTCGATCCGCGCGGCGATGCCAGCTATATCAACTACATTTCGGACAAGGCGACGTCGGTCGGCGGCGGCGTGCTCGAGGCACTCGCTATGCTCACCGATATCTTTAGAGGATAGAAGGCGGCAATGGAAAAGCTCGATGTTGTGAATGCGGCGCTTGTCGCCCTGCGTGCTGGCGAGACGTGCGAGCTCGTGGTCGTGGCCGGCACGGCGGGGTCGTCACCGCGCGGTGTGGGCGCATGGATGGCCGTCTTTGCCGATGGCAGCCAGGCGGGCACTATCGGCGGCGGCAAGATTGAGCTCTTTGCGCTGGACGAGGCGCGAGAGCTGCTGGCCGCGGGGCAATCGCGTCTAGTCCGCTACACCATGGGCGGCGAGAACTCCGATACCGGCATGATCTGCGGCGGAGCCATCTGCCTGTGCTATCTGCACCTGGACGCGACCAAGGTACCGTTGCTCCAGTCGGTTGCCGACGTCTTGGTCTATCGACGCATCGGCGACTTCGTCATCGACTTTGAGCCGTTTATCGCGAGCGCGCTCGAGGGCGATGTGGCCGAGTACCATGGCGAGGAATCGCGCCGCACCATTGCGGGCTGCCCCGGGCTTTCGCTGGTGGAGGAGGGGAGTAGGGTCACCTACACCAACGCGGCCTCCGAGATTCCCGCGGCGCACATCGAGACGCTCTGCCCCGAGGGCCTGACCTACATCTTTGGCTGCGGACACGTGGGCGCCGCGACGGCGCGCGTGCTCACGGCGGCGGGCTTTGCCGTCGTGGCCTGCGATGACCGCCCCGGCACGTTGACGCCCGAATGGGTGCCCGGTGTCTACGATCGTCGCCTGGTCGATTACAAGAACCTGAGCGAGCTGTGTCCCATCGGTCCGCGCGACTTGGTGGTCGTCGCCACGGCGGGTCACAAATCTGATCTCGACGTGGTGATTCAGGCCATGCGTGCCAAGCCTGCCTACCTGGGCTGTCTGGGTTCGCGCCGCAAGACGGCCTTTGTGCGTGCCCGCCTGGAGCAGGAAGGTTTTACGCAGGACCAGATCGACGAGCTGCACCTTCCGATCGGCGTTGCCATCGAGGCCGAGGACCCCGAGGAGATCGCCATCTCCATCGCCGCCGAGATGATCCACCTGCGCCGCACCAAACTCGTCCCCCGCAAGCGCTAATCGCATCCCCACCAATTAAGTTGCGGTGAAATACGGACTGTTTAAGCCTGTTAGGCCGCCAAACAGTCCCTATTTCACCGCAACTGCTTTTTGGGATCCATTTGTGCGGGGGAGTTGTGGAGTTGTGCAGGCAGACGAGGTTTTTCTGGAAATACGCTCCCGATGCGCGTATAGTACCGATTGTTTTGTCGGCTCCTGCTGCGTCGAGTCCAAACCGCAAAATGCCATGAGCGGTGCGGATGCAGTCAGGAGGCACGAGGACAACCCGCTGTGGCCACGCCCCGTGCTTAAAACCCCAAGAAGGAGTGAACAATGGCAGAAGAGAAGTATGTGCCGCGTCTGAAGACCAAGTACAACAACGAGGTCAAGCAGCAGCTTCAGGACAAGTTCCAGTACGAGAACGTCATGATGATCCCCAAGTTTGAGAAGATCGTCGTGAACATGGGTGTCGGCGAGGCCGCTACCGATTCCAAGGCCATCGACGGTGCCGTGCGCGACCTGCGCGCCATCACCGGCCAGCAGCCGATGATCACCCGCGCCCGCAAGTCCATCGCTACCTTCCGCCTGCGCGCCGGTATGCCGATCGGCTGCAAGGTTACCCTGCGTGGCGACCGTATGTGGGAGTTCTTCGATCGTCTGACCTCCGTCGCGATCCCCCGCATCCGCGACTTCCGCGGCATCTCCGCCAAGAGCTTCGACGGCCGTGGTAACTTCTCCATGGGCGTCACCGAGCAGCTCATCTTCCCCGAGATCGACTTCGACTCCGTCGATCACCAGCGTGGTATGGACATCACTTTCGTGACCACCGCCAACACCGATGAGGAGGCCAAGGCCCTTCTGGACGCCTTCGGTTTCCCGTTCAAGAAATAGGTTCACCTGCCCTATAAGCGCCGTTCCCACAAGGGGGCGGCGCTTGGGGCGAACAATACTCTATGTGAGGAGGATATAAGTGGCTAAGACATCGATGATCGTCAAGTGCAATCGCAAGCAGAAGTTCTCTACTCGTGAGTACACGCGCTGCCAGCGCTGCGGCCGTCCGCACTCTGTGTACCGCAAGTTCGGCCTGTGCCGTGTCTGCTTCCGCGAGCTTGCACTCAAGGGCGAGCTTCCCGGCGTTAAGAAGGCCAGCTGGTAAGTCACTACCAGCGTTTCAAGCATCAGTTTGGAACAGGGAAAACGCGCTAAAAAGGCTTTGCCGTTAAGGGCGGCGAAGAACCAAGAGCACGTGTTCATCAAGAACGAAGGAGAATCTGTATGAACCTTACAGACCCGATCGCAGATATGCTTACGCGCATCCGTAACGCTAACTCTGTGAACAAGGCCACGGTCTCCATGCCGAGCAGCAAGAAGCTCGTCGAGATCGCTCGTGTTCTGCACGAGGAGGGCTACATCGAGGGCTACGATGTCGAGGACACCGTTCCCCAGAAGACTCTGCACATCACGCTTAAGTATGGTCCCAAGAAGGCTAAGGTCATCAACGGCATCCGCCGCATTTCCAAGCCGGGCCTGCGTAAGTACACCGGCGTTGCCGACATGCCCCGCGTCCGTGGTGGCCTTGGTACCGCCATTATTTCCACCAGCCATGGCGTCATGACCGACCGCGATGCTCGCAAGCACAACGTCGGCGGCGAGATCATCGCTTACGTCTGGTAATTCGCTCGGTAGGTAGAAGGAAAGGAGATCACCGTGTCTCGTATCGGTAATAAGCCTGTCCAGATTCCCGCCGGAGTCGAAGTGGCAGTCAACGGCAACAACGTTGTCGTCAAGGGCCCCAAGGGCCAGCTCGAGCTCGATGTCTTTGAGAAGCTCGCTATCAACGTCGAGGACAACGTCCTCACCGTTTCCCGTCCCGACGACGAGCGTGAGACCCGTGCCCGCCACGGCCTCACCCGCGCCCTCATCCACAATATGGTTGTTGGCGTTTCCGAGGGCTTCGAGAAGAAGCTCGAGCTCGCCGGCGTCGGTTACCGCGTGCAGCAGAAGGGCAAGAACCTCGAGTTCTCCCTGGGCTTCTCGCACCCCGTGATCGTCGAGGCTCCCGAGGGCATCACCTTCGAGGTTCCCGACAACACCCACGTGAACGTCAAGGGTATCAACAAGCAGCAGGTCGGTCAGATCGCCGCTGAGATCCGCGGCCATCGTCCTCCCGAGCCTTACAAGGGCAAGGGTATCCACTACGTTGGCGAGTACATCCGCCGCAAGCTGGGTAAGGCCGCCAAGTAGTCGTAACCGACTCACTCGCATAAGACCAGCACCCCGTCAGGTGCTGGCAAGATCAACCTTTTTAGGAGTTTACGTATGAACAAGCATAAGGCGAAGCTGGAAGGCCTCAAGCGTCGTCAGCGTCGTGTTCGCGGCAAGGTCTCGGGTACCTCCGAGCGTCCGCGTCTTCGCGTGACCCGTACTAACGCCAACATCTATGCCCAGATCATCGACGACAGCAAGGGCTCCAGCCTGACGCTCGTCTCTGCCTCGACCCTCGAGGCCGAGTTCAAGGGCACCCACACCTCGAACAAGGAGGCTGCGGAGAAGGTCGGTCAGCTCGTTGGCAAGCGCGCCATCGAGGCCGGCATCACCAAGGTCGCCTTCGATCGCGGTGGCCGTATCTACCATGGCCGCGTCAAGGCCCTCGCCGACGGTGCTCGTGCCGCCGGTCTCGAGTTCTAGGAGGTATGTAGCACATGGCTCGTAATCAGAAGCAGCAGCGCGAGGCCTCCGAGTTCGAGGAGCGCGTCGTTTACATCAACCGCGTGTCGAAGACCGTCAAGGGTGGTCGTCGCATGAGCCTCGTCGCTCTCGTCGTCGTTGGCGACGGCAAGGGCAACGTCGGCGTTGGCATGGGCAAGTCCGCTGAGGTGCCCATGGCCATCTCCAAGGCATCTCTCGATGCCAAGAAGAACATGTTCCACGTGCCGGTGACCGAGCAGGGCACCATCCCGCACGAGGTTCTCGGCCACTTTGGTGCCGGCCGCATCATCATCAAGCCCGCTGTCGAGGGTACCGGCGTTATCGCCGGCGGCGCTGTGCGTCCCCTCTTTGAGCTTGCTGGCATCAAGAACGTCCTGTCCAAGTCCCTCGGTACCGACAACGGCCTCAACATCATCAAGGCTGCCGTCGAGGGCCTCAAGGAGCTCTCCAGCCCTGAGGACGTCGCGGCTCGCCGTGGCCTGACGGTCTCCGAGATGTTCGTCGGTAAGGAGAACTAAGCATGGCTGACACCATCAAGATCAAGCAGGTCCGCAGCACCAACGGTTGCAAGCAGGACCAGGTCCGTACTGTCCGTGCCCTCGGTCTCCACAGGATCCGCGAGGTTCGCGAGATTGCTGACAACGAGTCCGTCCGCGGCATGATCTTCAAGGTCAAGCACCTTGTCGAGATTGTAGAGGAGTAGCAAATGCAGCTTCACGATCTTACTCCCGCGCCCGGTTCCACCAAGAACCGCAAGCGCGTCGGCCGTGGCAATTCTTCGGGTCACGGCACCACTTCTGGCCGCGGTCAGAAGGGCCAGGGTTCCCGCTCTGGTGGCACCAAGGGTGCCGGCTTCGAGGGTGGCCAGACTCCGCTGGCTATGCGCCTGCCCAAGCTTCCGGGCTTCCGTAACCCCCGTCGTATCGAGTACACCGCTGTTAACGTTGAGCGTCTCGAGCGTAAGTTCGAGGACGGCGCTGTGATCGACGGTGCCGCTCTTAAGGCCGCTCGCATCACCAAGAGCGAGTTCGAGCCCGTCAAGGTGCTCGGCAATGGTGAGCTCACCAAGAAGTTCACGGTCAAGGTCGACAAGGTCAGCGCTTCTGCGCAGGCCAAGATCGAGGCCGCCGGCGGAAAGGTCGAGCTGCCGTGCTAAATGGTCTTAAGAATGCTTTCCGCATCAAAGAATTGCGCGAAAAGATTCTTTTTACCATAGCTATGCTCGTCGTGTACCGCATTGGTGCGCACGTTCCTGTGCCCGGCATTCCCTTCGAGGGGATGCTGGGCCTTTTCTCGACCGATAACAATTCGGTCGCCGCAGGTGCTATGGCCCTCCTGAATCTTTTCTCTGGCGGCGCGTTGAGCTATGTGTCGGTGTTTTCGCTGGGCATCATGCCTTACATCACCAGCTCGATCATCCTCCAGATGCTCCAGGCCGTCGTGCCTTCCCTGCATGAGCTTGCCCGCGAGGGCGAGGTCGGTCAGACCAAGATTACGCAGTATTCGCGTTACCTCACCCTGGCTCTGGCAATCCTCAACTCCGTGGGTTACCTCTTCCTCTTTAAGAGCTTCGGCATCAGCTTCAATGGCGCCGGCGCTCCCGAGATCATCTTCGACCTCATGATCGTCGGTACGCTCACCGCGGGCGCCATGCTGATCATGTGGATTGGTGAGCTCATCACCCAGCGCGGTATCGGCAATGGCATGTCGCTGATCATCTTCGCGAACATCATGGCCGGTCTGCCGCAGGCTATCTTCTCCAGCACCGAGGGCAATGCCGGTGGCATCATCACCATGGTGATCATCTGCGCCATCATCCTGCTGGTTATCCCGCTGATTGTTTTCCTTGAGCGCGGCCAGCGCCGCATCCCGGTCTCCTACGCTAAGCGCGTCGTGGGCCGTCGCATGATGGGTGGCCAGACCACCTACCTGCCCATCAAGGTCAACACCGCGGGTGTCGTGCCGATCATCTTCGCTTCGGCGCTGCTGTACTTCCCGGCGCAGATTGCCGTGTTCTTCCCCGGCATCGGCTGGATTCAGGCAGTTGCCTCCGCGCTTTCGACCGGTTGGCTCAACTGGGTGCTTAACGTTGTCCTCATCGTGTTCTTCGCGTACTTCTACACCTCAATGGTGTTCAACCCCGATGACACGGCCGACAACCTTAAGAAGCAGGGTGGCTTTATTCCGGGCGTCCGTCCGGGCAGGGCTACCGCGGCCTACATCAAGAACGCGCTCAACAAGATTACGCTTCCCAGCGCTGTCTTTTTGGCGCTCATCGCCATTGTGCCTTCGATCATCTTCTCCTTCACGGGTAACCATCTGATCCAGGCATTTGGCGGCACGTCCATCCTCATCATGGTCGGCGTCGTGCTCGACACAGTCGATAAGCTCGAAGGCCAGATCAAGATGTATGATTACGATGGATTCTTTAAATAGGCTAGAGGAGGATTGCTCATGAACCTCGTATTGCTAGGAGCTCCGGGTGCCGGTAAGGGCACCGTCGCACAGGAGCTCGTCGCCGAGTTCGGCGTCGCTCACATTTCCACGGGCGACCTGCTGCGTGCTGCCGTCAAGGGTGGCACCGAGCTTGGTATTCAGGCTAAGAAGTACATGGACGCTGGCGAGCTCGTTCCCGATCAGCTCGTGATCGACCTTGTCAAGGAGCGCCTTGCCGCCGATGACGCCCAGCAGGGCTTCATCCTCGACGGCTTCCCGCGCAACACCGCCCAGGCTGTGACGCTCGATTCCGAGCTCTCCGCCATGGGTCGCGAGATTGACTGCGCCCTTCTGGTCGACGTGGCCCCCGAGGTCATCATCGACCGTCTGTCTTCGCGTCGCACCTGCCGCGCCTGCGGTTACACCGGCACCGCTGCCGATGCCACCTGCCCCAAGTGCGCAGGCGAGATGTATCAGCGCGACGACGACAAGCCCGAGACCATCAAGAACCGTCTCGACGTCTACGAGAAGTCCACGAGCCCGCTCGTCGACTACTATCGTGGCCAGGGTCTGCTCAAGTCGGTCAACGGTGACCAGGCTCGCGAGACCGTGTACGGGGATGTCAAAGAGGCTCTCGGTCTATGATCAAGATTAAGTCTGCAACGCAAATCGAGCAGATGAAGAAGGCAGGAGCGCTATCTAAGATGGCGCTCCGCCACGTTGGAGCCATGGTGCGTCCCGGCGTTTCGACTTTTGAGCTCGATCAGCTCGCGGAGCAGATTATCCGCATGCATGGCGGCACCCCTGCCTTTAAGGGTTACGGCGGGTTCCCGGGGACCATTTGCGCATCGATCAACGATGCCGTGGTCCACGGTATTCCCAACCCTGACATGATCCTGCGCGATGGCGATATCATCTCCATCGATACGGGAGCCGTTGTCGACGGTTGGGTCGGCGATAACGCATGGACGTTTTTCGTCGGCACCCCCACGCCCGAAGCCAAGGCTTTGTGTGAGGTCACGCGTGATTGCCTTAAGGCTGCCATCGAGCAGGCTGTTCCCGGTAACCATATCGGGGACGTCGGTTATGCCGTTCAGTCCCTCGCCGAGTCTCACGGTTACGGCGTGCTTCGTGATTATGTGGGCCATGGCATTGGCCGCGTGATGCACGAGGACCCCAACGTTCCTAACTATGGAAAGAAGGGGAGGGGCGTTCGCCTCCAGGCCGGCATGGTCATTGCCATCGAGCCGATGGTTACGATGGGTTCCAACCATGTGAGCACGGGCTCCGACGGTTGGATTGTTACGACCAACGACCACCTGCCCGCCGCGCACTACGAGAACACCGTCGCCATTACCAATGACGGTCCGGTGATTCTCACCACGGATGCCCAAGGTGCTTGGTGTTCCTTGCAAGGCGGTGAAATGTAAAAGTCGCCGCCCCCTGATGCCCAACCTCGCCTTTCAATTTCGAAGGCATGACCCCAAGGTCTATGCCTTCTCATTTCAAGGCGATCTTGGGCATCAGGGAACGGCTTTGTTTTACATTTCAAATGTAACAAGTTCCACTTAGTTGTGGAGCCATTACGAAGTTATTACGATGCGTGCATACGTGTTGTAGAATACTCAATCGCTGTCGTTTTCTAGAGAAAGATGATTGCTTGTGAAGAAGGAAGACGCAATTGAGCTCGAGGGTACGGTAAAGGAACCGTTGCCCAACGCCATGTTTAAGGTCGAGCTCGAGAACGGTCATTCGGTTCTGTGCAACATTTCTGGCAAGATCCGAATGAATTACATCCGTATTCTCCCCGGTGACAGGGTTGTCGTGGAGCTTTCCCCGTACGACCTGACCCGCGGCCGCATCACCTATCGCTACAAATAGCGGCACGCATACACGCACTCCATTTCCGACTGCAGGCTTAGCTCAACCTACGGTCGGATTGTGTGTGAAGACCAGCCATAGTTTTAAACGCCTGCGGCTGGGCGAGTAGATAGTAGGGAAGTAGTTTGAGCGCTACCGAAAGGAAGAACGATGAAGGTACGTCCTTCGGTCAAGAAGATGTGCGATAAGTGCAAAATCATTAGGCGCCATGGCAAGGTCCTCGTCATTTGCGAGAACCCCCGTCATAAGCAGCGTCAGGGTTAAGAGAGGAGACTACGTTGGCCCGTATTAATGGTGTCGACCTCCCGCGTGAGAAGCGCGTTGAGATCGGTCTGACCTACATTTACGGCATCGGCCGCACCACTGCGACGAAGATTTGCGTCGAGTGCAACGTTAACGTGGATACGCGCGTTAAGGACCTCACTGAGGATGAGGTTAACGCCATCCGCGATTATATCGATAAGAACCAGATCATGGTTGAGGGCGACCTCCGCCGTGAGCGCAACCAGAACGTCAAGCGCCTTATGGACATCGGCTGCAACCGCGGCCTTCGTCACCGCAAGGGCCTCCCGGTCCGCGGCCAGCGCACCCACACTAACGCTCGTACCCGCAAGGGCCCGAAGCGTCAGATCGGTGCTAAGAAGAAGAAATAAGGAGCGCTAGATAGATGGCTACTGCTAAGAAGAACGTTCGCGCTGCCCGTCTGAAGCGCGCGGACCGTAAGAACATTTCCGTGGGCCAGGCTCACATTCGTTCTACGTTCAACAACACGATCGTTTCGATCACCGATCCCCAGGGCAACGTCATTTCCTGGAAGTCGGCTGGCCAGGTGGGCTTCAAGGGCTCCCGTAAGTCCACGCCGTTCGCTGCCCAGATGGCTGCCGAGGCTGCTGCCAAGCAGGCCATGGAGCACGGTATGAAGAAGGTTTCCGTCTTCGTCAAGGGCCCCGGCTCCGGTCGTGAGACCGCCATCCGCTCCCTCCAGGCTGCTGGCCTCGAGGTCTCGAGCATCCAGGACAAGACCCCCATTCCGCACAACGGCTGCCGCCCCAAGAAGCGTCGCCGCGTGTAACTGAAAGGATCGTATCAATATGGCAATCGACAGGACTCCTGTTCTTAAGCGCTGCCGTCAGCTCGGGATCGATCCCGCTGAGCTCGGTTACAGCAGCAAGAAGGAATCTATCCGTCAGCCCAAGCGCCGTCGCAAGGAATCTGAGTACGGCATGCAGCTGCGCGAGAAGCAGAAGGTTAAGTTCATCTATGGCGTTCTGGAGAAGCAGTTCCACGGCTACTTCAACAAGGCCCGTAAGATGAACGGCGTCACCGGTGAGAACCTCATGATTATTCTTGAGTCTCGCCTCGACAACGTCGTCTTCCGTCTTGGCTTCGCCCGCACCCGCAAAGAGGCTCGTCAGTCCGTCCGTCACGGTCACTTCACCGTGAACGGCAAGCGCGTGGACATCCCGTCCTACCGCGTCAAGGCCGGCGACGTCGTCGCTGTCGGCGAGAAGTTCCGTGACCTCCTCCCCATCAAGGAGGCTCTGATTTCCTCCGAGCGCTTTGAGGTCCCTGGCTGGCTCGAGGTCGATATCGAGAAGCTGTCTGGTAACGTGCTCGCTCTGCCGACGCGTGAGCAGATCAGCGGTGATATCAACGAGCAGCTCATCGTCGAGCTCTACTCTAAGTAGTCCATCCGGGCTGCTGAGGCTGGAGGTAATACATGTCAGAATTCATTAGGCCTCAGGTTCAGGTCGAAGAGATCAACGAGACGTCTGCTCGTGTCTCCGTCGAGCCGCTCGAGCGTGGCTACGGCGATACGCTGGGTAACTCCCTCCGTCGCGTACTTCTGTCCTCGCTCGAGGGTGCCGCCGTCGAGGCTATTCAGATCGATGGCGCGCAGCACGAGTTCATGACCATCCCTAACATGGTCGAGGATGTCACCGACATCGTCCTGAATGTCAAGGGTCTTGTCTTCAGGGCTCTCGGCACGACCGACGAGGCGACCGCCACCATTTCGGTTGACGGCCCCTGCGAGGTCACCGGTGCGGACTTCTTTATTCCGTCCGAGTTTGAGCTGGTCAACCCCGAGCAGCACATCGCTACGCTCACCGAGGGTGGCCATCTCACCATGAGCATGCGCATCGGCTATGGCCGCGGCTATGTTTCTGGCGAGGCCAACAAGCGCGACAACGATCCCATCGGTGTGATCCACGTCGACTCGCTGTACTCGCCGGTTTCCCGTTGCGCCAAGCTCGTTGAGGCTTGCCGTGTCGGTCAGCACACCGACTACGACCGCCTTGTCCTCGAGATCGAGACCAACGGCTCCATCGCCCCGCGCGACGCCGTGGTCCAGGCTGCCAATATCATCAACCAGCATATGGTCGCCTTTATGAACCTTGCCGAGACCCCCGAGGTCGAGGAGGAGGCTTCGATCTTCGCTCCCGAGGTCACCAACGACAACGCCGAGCTGGACAAGCAGATCGAGGATCTGGACCTTTCCGTCCGTTCCTACAACTGCCTTAAGCGCGCCAGCATTCACTCGGTCCGTCAGCTCGTTGAGTTCTCGGAGAACGATCTGCTCAACATCCGTAACTTCGGTGTTAAGTCGATCGAGGAAGTGAAGGACAAGCTTGAGTCCATGGGCCTGAGCCTGAAGGCTTAATGCTTCGCATATTTGAGGAGAAACTAGACCATGCGTCACAACGTTAAGAAGGGCCTGAAGCTCGGCACCGATGCGAGCCACACCAAGGCCATGAAGAAGAGCCTTGCTAAGGCCCTCTTCGAGAACGACCGCATCAAGACCACCGAGACCCGCGCTAAGGCGCTGCGTTCGGTCGTCGATCCGATCATCACCTGGGCCAAGAAGGGCGACCTGCACTCTCGTCGTCTGGCTATCGCCAAGCTCGGTGATAAGCAGCTCGTTGCCGAGATCTTCGACAAGGCTGCTCAGGGTATGTGGCAGGACCGCAACGGCGGTTACACCCGCATCATGAAGCTCGGTAACCGTAAGGGCGACAATGCTCCCATCGTTATCATGGAGCTCGTCACCGAGCCTTGCACGCCTAAGGCTAAGAAGGCTGCTCCGGCCCCCAAGAAGGCCGCTGCTCCCAAGAAGGTCGAGGCTGCCGAGGAGGCTCCTGCTGAGGAGACCGCTGAGTAGACAATCCGTCTGCATAGGCTATATTCGAGGGGTACGTTCGCGTACCCCTCTTTTTTTGTCGAAATGCCATTGCCTGTTTGTTGGGAGCGCCCATGACCGCGCCGTCTGATTTCAATTCGATTCCTGAGCTCGATGCCACGCTCGTTTTCCGCGTGGCCTACGATGGCTCGTCCTATAGCGGCTTTGCCGAGCAGCCTGGCCAGACGACGGTTGCGGGCGAGCTGCGCCGCGCTATCGAGACGCTCCTGCGCCGTCCGATCGACCTGACGTGCGCAGGGCGCACCGATGCCGGCGTGCATGCGGTGGCGCAGTACATTAGTGTGCCCGTAACGGACGCTGAGCTCGCGTGTACGCGCCGTAGGTGGCTGAGGGCCATGGATGCCCTGCTGCCCAAAGATATCGCCATAAACGAGGTCTACAGGGCCCGTAAAGGCTTTTCTGCACGTTTTGACGCGCGTTCCCGTACGTATACGTACCGTATTGCCGATCGAGATGCGCGCCCCGTGCTGTCCCGCGGTGCCGTGTGGTGGCATCGCTATCCCTTGGATGTTGAGGCTATGTCTGCTGCCTGCCCCGCGCTGCTGGGCGAGCAGGACTTTAAAAGCTTTTGCAAGGTTGCCTCGGCCGTTGGCAAGCCCACGCATCGCTGCGTGATGCGTGCCGAGTTTGGCCATGAGATTGCGTTTGGCGAGGACATCCTGACGTTTACCATCGAGGGCAATGCGTTTCTGCATTCGATGGTCCGCACGATCGTGGGCACGCTTGTCGAGATTGGCATGCATCGCCGTGAACCCGAGTGGATGCGCGAGGTCATCGATGCTTGCGACCGTACCGCTGCGGGCCCCACGGCTCCTGCCTGCGGCCTTACGTTTATGGGCGTGGATTACGATCCCGCCGAGCTCGTCGTGCTCGACTAGGGGAGGGCTCGACGCGTCGTGCGTCGACACCCGTCATCTGTGGGCTGCGCGTGTTCATCATCTGTTCTTGGCGTGCAATACAACCGGTGTCTTATTGCTTTTATTGCTGGGGTGTACCATGAACCACGGTTTGATTCATTGCTGTCGAGAGGACGGATAACTTGGTTCGACGTGGCTCGCATCCGCGACTTTCGGTGATCCTTGTGGTAGAAGGTTCGCCCAGCTATGCGATGCGTGCGCTCGAGAGTATCCAGAACCAAGACCTCTATGATTTGCAGATTGTTGTTGTCTGCCGCGATGCTGCGCCCGGTGTGCGCCATTCGCTTCAAGTTGCTGCCGACAGAGACATCCATATTGATTTGATTGACGTCGAGGACGCGAAGCGCGGTGCTTGTCTTCGTGCCGGTTTTGCTGCCTCGCGCGGCTCTCAAATCATCGCCATGAACGCCGATGAGTGGTTTGCTCCGCAGTCTCTTTCCAAGATGGTCGATATCGCGTGCGATATTGCGGCAGACATAGTGTTCCCCACGGTGTCGCTCGACCGCTATGATGCACATCGAGAGCGCCATTCGCGCGTCTTGGATGTTGCCCCTATTGTCATTGAAGACAAGTCTTCGATGGTGACCGGGCTGTCCCAGTTGATTTTAGGCGGCCTAGTCGCTCAGACCTCTGGCGTGATGTACAGCCGCTCGCTGTTTGAGGCATGCCTTTTGTGCGACAAGGTGTTTCGCACAGTTGGGTTTATGGCGTGCGCGCTCTCGCGGGCGCAGTGCGTCTCCGGCTGCGGCGACGCTTGTTTCCACGCCGCGGCACCTAAGCTTACAGATGCCTTTGATCCCACCATGTATGCCAAGGTATCCGATGACATCCGAGCACTCGACGAGCTTGCGGACTCACTCTCGGAAGCAGATAGCGGTGGTCGGCTCAAGCTGGCAAGCCAAAAGTTCTACTTTGCCGGACTGGTCGCCTGCATCGAGAATTTGTGCCTGAGCCCGCATGGGTTGTCGTCAATCGAGCGTTCCGCCCGCATGCGTGATATGCTCGATGCGCCTCGAACCCGTCAGATGGTCGCCGCGCTCAAGGATAACCATCGGGGGCTCGGTCTGTTGTTTGGGCCGATCGCCAGCGCCAAGCCCGCGCGCTGCGTGATGTGTACGCATCTGGCAGCTTTTCTTAACCGGACGGGCGCAAAAACCGCCTAAACGGCTCATCTCGAAACAAATTTGCATAGAATTGTTTCGAAATGCGTTCTTATACACAAAAGTCTTCAAATAGCGTTAAACTATTCAAACACTGATTGATTGTCTCCGCCATCTTTTGGAGTGAGGGTTTGTATGGCTAAAAAACGCAATGGGCGCCAGGATGCCATTAGAGATATTGTGCGCAATAAGGACGTCCGTACGCAGCGCGTGCTGGTCGATGAGCTCCGCGCTATGGGCTTTGATTGCACGCAGGCGACTGTCTCTCGCGATATTGCCGATATGGGGCTGCGTAAGCTCCCTGAGGGCATCTATGTTCTGGCAGAGGACCTGCACCTGCAGCGTATGGTTTCCGAGCTCGTAACGGGCGTTCTGCGCACCGATAATCTGGTTATGATCAAGGCTCAGCCTGGCACGGCTTCCGGCATCGCCGCCGCCGTTGATGCGGCAGAGTTGCCCGATGTGCTTGGCTCGCTTGCCGGCAACGATACGATTTTGGTCATTGCCCAGACGGCCGAGGACGGCGAGCGTCTTGAGGCGCTGATCAATAAGCTGAGCAATTCTCGCAAGTAGGCGTGCGGGTCGTGCGCTCGGCACTGTGTGCGTGACATGGTGGCTTGTAAGGGGTATCGACGTTGGTCGGTGCCCCCTTTTTTGTCTGCCGGTATAAAGACCGCCCATCAGGTCGCTTTAAACTAAAAAGGCCCCCGAGCAGTTTAATAAGCTGCTCGGGGGCCTTGTTGCATATGGCTGGATGATTTCTAGCCGACCGTATCGTCAGGCGTGGGCGAGGGGTCGGGAGTGGGTGTAGGCGTAGGCGTAGGCGTGCCGCCATCGCCGCCGGTCGAACCACCAGTGGAGCCGCCCGTCGAGCCACCGGTCGTACCGGTGCCGCCGGTGGTGTCGCCACCCGTGGTCTCGGTGGTCGTGGTCGTCGTGGTAGTCGTTGTGGTGGTTTCCTCTTCGTCCTCGTTCTCGTCCTTGTCGTCGTTCTCCGTCTTCTTGGAGTTGTTGGTGCCGTAGAACTTCCAGGCGCTGTTGTTCTTGTAGGTGGGCGCCGTTCCGGTCGCAAACTCCTCGCGCTCGGTACCGGTCAGAACGGTGTTCATAAACCGCTTAAAGACAGGCAGGTTGGTGCTGTCGCCCAGCAGGTCCGTGCCGTATTTTTGGATGGGGATCTCACCTGCGGAATAGCCGGTCCACAGGGCGCACGCCAGCTGCGGGGTATAGCCGCAGAACCACAGGTTGGTGGTGTTGTCGGTGGTGCCCGTTTTGCCGGCATAGGGCTGGTTGACGCTCAGGGCGCCAGCAGCACCCGTACCGCCGCCCTGCATGACGCCGGACAGAACATCGGTGACCGCGGCGGCCTCGCCCTCGGTAAGCACCTGTGAGGGATTGTCGGTGTGCTGGTACAGCACCGAACCGGTACGAGAGTCAATCTCGGTGATGGCGATCGGCTGGCGATAGTAGCCGCCGTTGGCAAACGTCGCGTAGGCGGCGGCCATCTCGAGCGGCGAGATCGAGCCGGTGCCGAGCGTCATGACGGGAACGTCCTCGATGTTGTCCTTGGCGGGATCGATGCCGAGCTTTTTGACGAGCGAGATGATCTTGCTGTTGCCGACGGCTTCCGCCACCTGGATGTAGCCGGTGTTGGAGGAGTATGCCGTCGCCTGCTTAAGCGTGATGTTGCCATAGCTATGGTTGGCGTAGTTTTGGACCTCGGTCGTGGTGCCCTTGGCCTTGAGTGGCGAGTTGCAGTTGAGGGTGACGTTGGGGTTCATGCCGTTTTGGATGGCAGTTGCCAGCGTAAAGGCCTTAAAGGTGGAGCCGACGGGACGCTTGGCCGTGGCATGGTTTACGTGGTTCTCGTCGGCGTTGTAGTCGTAGCCGCCCACCATGCACTTGATGTAGCCGGTCTTGGGGTCGACGACGACCATGCCCATGTCCAGGCCGTCGAGTGAGAGCGTGTCGAGCTGCTCGCGGACGGCATTCTCTGCCACCTGCTGCATCGTGGGGTCGATGGTGGTCTTGACGGTCAGACCGCCCTTAAAGAGCACGTCGGTCGAGAACTCCTGCTCCAGCAGCTGCTTGACATAGGCGACAAAGTAGGGCTGCGAGTATACGTCGACGCCACTGCCCGAAATCTCGGTCACGTTGAGGGTGATGGGCTCGGCCTGTGCGGCATCGTGCTCCTCCTGGGTGATGTGGCCCAGGCGCAGCATGTTGTCGAGAACCTTGTTGCGGCGAGACAGTGCCAGATCGGGATTGACCGTGGGGTCGTACTGCGAGGGCGAGTTGGGAAGGCCGATCAACAGTGCGGCTTCGCTCAGGGTGAGGTCTGCGGCGCTCTTGGACAGGTAGGTCTCGGCTGCGGCCTCGATGCCGTAGGCGCCGTGGCCGTAATAGATGGTGTTGAGGTACATCATGAGGATCTCGTCTTTGGAGTACATGTCCTCCATCTTGACGGCGATGTAGGCCTCGCGCACTTTACGCTCGATGGTCGAGTCGAACTGCTCCTCCTGCAGGATGGTGTTGCGCACCAGCTGCTGGGTGATAGTCGAGGCACCTTCGTGCCCGCCGCCGAGGGTTGCCACCGCAGCACGCGCGATACCCCACAGGTCGATACCGCCGTGCTCGTAGAAGCGCTCGTCCTCGACGTCAACGGTGCCCTGCAGCACGTAGGGGGAGACCTCGTCCTTGGTGATGGACTTGCGGTTTTGCGTGTAGAAGCTCGCGATCTTGTTGCCGTTGCAGTCGACGATCTCGGTGGGCTCGCTCACCAGATACGCGTTGGCGTCGGTGTAGTCGGGCAGATCGGACAGCCAGCGGTTGACGTTGCCGACCATGCCGATGCCAAATGCCACGCCCGCAATCAGCAGAAAGCCCAAAAACGAGAGCAAGATTATGGGCAGGGCATGCGTCTTTGAACGGCTGCGTCCCTGTCGTTGGCGAGGACCCATATATTGACCTCCAGGTATGTCGTGCCGGACGGTAGATGTGCCGTCGAGGCAGGATGAACATAAGTTATTACACGATAAACCAAACGGGGCGCGCGAGGCCTCGTGTATGCTGGAAGACGGCATTTTTCAGAGTGAATGCATACCTTGGTAAGGAGTTTGTCGATGGCGATTCGGACGATGGGGCCGAGCGGACAATACGAGACTGGATTGGATGCTGCCGGTGCGGCGCTGCCCGAGCTGCTGGCGCCGGCGGGCGGGCTCGACCAGATGCTTGCGGCCATCGCCGCGGGTGCCGATGCCATCTATGCGGGGTTGGGCGGCTTTAACGCCCGTGTGAGCGCCCATGGCTTTACGGATAACGAGTTTGCGCGCGGCTGCGCCGTGGCGCATGCCCATGGCGTGCGCGTGTACGTGACGCTCAACGTGTTCGTGTTTGACGATGAGCTGTCCGATGCGGTGGCGCTGGGAGCTCATGCACTGGAGCTGGGCGCCGATGCTCTGATTGTGGCCGATGCCGGGTTGGCCTGCGCGCTGAGCGCGGCGATTCCCGGGGTCGAGATTCACCTGTCTACGCAGGCGGGCGTTCATAGCGAAGGCGCCGTGCGGCTTGCCGCCGATGAGCTGGGGGTCGAGCGTGTGACGACGGCGCGCGAGCTGACGGTCGACGAGATTGCGGCGCTATGTGCCACGGGCGTGCCCATCGAGGTATTCTGCCACGGTGCGATTTGCATCGGTTATTCTGGGGCGTGCGAGTTCTCGGCCCTGCGGCGTGGACGCTCGGCGATGCGCGGCGACTGCACGCAGCCGTGCCGTCTGGCGTACGACCTGGTGGACGAGGCGGGGCAGAGCGTTGTCGCCGTCGAGGGAGATCGCCTGCTGTGCCCGCGTGACTATCTGGGTATTGCGCATCTGCCCGAGCTTGTAGATGCCGGCGTGGCGTCGCTCAAGATCGAGGGGCGCATGAAGAACCCCGATTACGTATTCAACGTGGTGCGGGTGTGGCGCCGGGCACTCGATATGCTGCGCGACGGCGCGTGGGACCCCGATGTCGTGGAAGAGCTTGAACGCGAGCTGGGAAGGTCGTTTAACCGTGGGTTTACCGATGCGTACCTGCGAGGGCGTTCGGGTGCCGAGCTGATGAGCTTTGAGCGCGCAATTAACCAGGGCGTGCGCGTGGGGCGTTTGGTCGCTGTGGGCCACGAAGAGGTGACCGTTGAGCTCGACGCCGCCGTGGCGGCGGGTGACACGCTCGAGATTCGGTTCTATCCGGGTGTCGACGCGCGTCCCGATGTGCCCAAGCGCTGGCCGCAGGTGCCCTGCCCGGTGGATGCCGCAGCGGGGAAGCGCGTCGTCGTGCATTGCAAGCGTAAGGTGGACGCGGGCTGCGAGGTGTACCTGATTCGCAGCGCCGGCGTGTTGGATCAGACGGCGGCGGTGTTGGAGCGCATGCGGGCCGAGGCGGATGCGATTGCGCCCGTTGCACGTGCCGTTGAGGTACTGCCCTTTGAGGGCGTTGCGGTGGATGGCGGTGCATCGACGGAGTTGGTGGAGTGCGCGGCTCCCACTCGCATGGTTTTTGCTTGGCAGCTGATGGATGCCGACCCGTGCGGAGAACTCGATTTGTCCGACGCCGTTGTGGTGCTTGACGAGGTGTGCCGCGCGAGTGACGCTGACTGGACCCGCTCACTGATGCAGCGTGCCGGGCGCGTCGTCTGCCGCAACCTGGGACAGGTGGTGATCGCTCGCGAGCTGGGCGTGACTTTTGACGTGGCGGCGCCGGTGTTCTGCGCGAATCGGGCCACGCTTACCTGGCTGCGCGGACTCGGTGCGGGGCGGGTGTACTTGCCGGCCGAGTTGCTCGGCAATGATGCGGAGCGTATTGCCGAACTGGCTGCTGAACCCGGCGTCTTGGGTCCGGTCGACGCCGACCGTCCCGAGCTTATGGTGTGCGAGCACTGCCTGCTGACCGCCGAGGGCGTCTGCGCCACCGATGCGACGGGACAGGTCCGTTGCCGCGACTGCTTGCGTCGTCGGCAGGCACGCTATCTGGTCGAGCGTGACGGTACACGTCTGCCAGTTGCCATTGACGCATGCGGCAGGACGAGGATTTTCCTGTCGTAGGTGCCGCGTCGCGTCAGTTTGTTATCATAAGAGAGTTTATGGACTTCCAGCACCGCCGTTTTCGGCGAGGGTGCTATAGCAAAAGGAGGATACCCAATGCTGTCTGTTGACGAGCAAATGCGTATCATCACCTCGGGCGCCGCGCAGATCGTTCCCGAGGCCGACCTTCGCAAGAAGCTTGAGAAGGGCGAGCCCCTCAACATCAAGCTCGGCGTCGACCCCACCAGCCCCGACCTGCACCTGGGCCACGCCGTGCCGCTGCGCAAGATGCGTCAGTTCCAGGACCTGGGCCACAACGTCACCCTCATCATCGGCAACGGTACCGCGTTGATTGGCGACCCTTCGGGCAAGAATTCCACCCGTCCGCAGCTTTCGCAGGAGCAGATCGAGGCCAATGCCGAGACCTACGTGAGCCAGGCCATGAAGATCCTTGATCCCGAGAAGACCACCATCGTGCACAACGGTGACTGGATCCTTTCGATGGATCTGGCCGGTCTGCTGCAGGTGTGCTCCAAGTTCACCGTCGCCCGCATCCTCGAGCGCGACGACTTTACCAAGCGCTACCAGTCTCAGACGCCGATCGCCCTGCATGAGTTCCTGTATCCCGTGATGCAGGCTTTCGACTCCGTGCAGATCAAGGCCGACGTCGAGATGGGCGGCACCGATCAGCTCTTCAACCTGCTCGCTGGCCGTGAGCTCATGGAGAAGATGGGCATGGAGCCGCAGATCGCGCTCACCATGCCGCTGCTCGAGGGTACCGACGGCGTGCGCAAGATGTCCAAGTCATACGGCAACTACATCGGCCTGACCGACGCGCCCAAGGACATGTTCGGCAAGACCATGTCCATCCCCGACGAGATGATCGGCAAGTACTATCGTCTGGCCAGCTCGCTCACCCCGGCCGAGGTCGACAAGATCGACGCCGCCCTGGCCGACGGCTCTGCCGATCCCTATGAGCTCAAGCGCGCTCTGGGTCGCGACCTGTGCGACACCTACCATGGCGCCGGCGCCGGCGACGAGGCTCAGGCCGAGTTCGACCGCGTATTCAAGGAGGGCCAGCTCGCCGACTTCCCCGAGAAGCACGTTGAGCTGACCGTCAACGACGAGGGCCAGATCTACCTCGCCGGCCTGCTCAAGGACTTGGGTCTTTCGGCGAGCGCCGGCCAGGCTCGTCGCGATATCGACGGCGGCGGCGTCAAGATCAACGGCAAGGCCGTGGCTCCCAAGAGCTATAACATCGATCCCAGCGCCCTCAAGCTGGGCGACACCCTCTCCGTAGGCAAGCGCAAGGGCTTTAAGTTGGTTTAGTTACGCGGTTTTACCAAACCGCGTAACGACTCGACGCTGCGCGGGCCGCATTTGGACAATCTGACGTTCAACTTCAAGGGCGC
>CABUVB010000008.1 GCA_902494815.1 uncultured Collinsella sp.
CAGTGCGCAGCGTGACGGTAGCGCCGGCTGAAAAGAGCGGGCGGTAGAGCATCAGATGGTCGACATGGACGAGTCGTTTTTTGGCGTACTTAGCCTTGGGCTGCGGCGTGGGAAAGTTGATGGTGATGGCATCGAGCTCGCCTGTGGCAAACGCCTGCGGCAGCGATGCAGCGCCTCGGGGCAGGACGAGTGCGTTGGTCAGTTCCTGCTCGCAGATTTTCTGCGCGGCATAGGCGATGCAGATGGGCTCCTGGTCCATGCCGATAAAGAGGGTGTTTGGCTCGTGGGCCGCACGCTCTACAAGGTAGGTTCCCTTGCCGCAGCCAAGATCCAGGTGAAGGTGTTCGAAGGGCTTGCTGCCGACTGGCGCACAGGCCTTGCGCCAATCTCCGGCATAGGCCTCGGGGTTCGTCTCAATCGCATCGGCGTAGCGCTCCAGGCGCTCCTCGAGCACAAAGTTCTTAGGCGTGCGAACGTGGACGGCTCCCATGAGGCTCCTTGGTCATAAGTTTGGAACGCATAGCTGCACGTTCCGTCAATGGATTGAAAAAGGGCGGGCATAGCTTGCCCGAAAGATGCGGTGCAGCCCGGCGGCGAGTCGCCGATACCTACAGGCGCTTGAGAATCACATAGCGGTTGAGCTCGCCGCTGCGACCGTCGGCATGGAAACGCTCAAGCTCGCGCACGGGGACCTCGCCACTCTTGTAGAACGTACGGACGCCGCGCACCAGGTCGGTGATCTGCTGATCGTCAAAGTGATGACAATAGCGGTAGGCGTGGCGGTCGTTTTGCCAGCCGATGAGGTGGTCGCCGGCTTCAAACTGCGCGGAATCGTAACCCTCAAACGGCGGGGTGAGCTCGGCGCGGGCCTCGGCGCGAACAGCCTTGCGCGCCATGCGCTCGTCGTTCATAAACTCCCAAAAGCTGATGGCGATGATGCCGCCCGGGCGCGTCTGGCGCACCAGAGCGTCGAGCACGCGTACACGGTACTCGCACGACGGCACATGGTGCATAAAGCCAAAGCAGACCGAGATGTCGGCGAGCGGGGCGTCGAAAAGCACGTCGGGCGTCTCGGCGGGGTTGAGCTTCATAAGGGCGTCGAGCACGTCGAGTTCCTGGAAGTGCAGGTTGGGAATGCGCAGCGCGTGGCCATGTGCATCGATGGCCAGGTCTTGGCACGAGTCGACACCATAGAACTCAAACGGGCAGCTGGCATCTGCCGAGGGGTTTGCGCCATCGACGCCCTTGGCGGCAAGTGCGCCGCCGGCGGCAAAGTTCTCGAATCGCATATTGCCACAGGCAAGATCGAAGACGCGGACGGGATGCTCGATCGTGGCGACGTCGAGCTGTTCGAGCGCGATGTCCATGGTGCGCACCCAGCCGGGCCACGGGGCCTGGCGCGTATCGGAGAAGGAGGCGGAGTGCTCGCGATAGAACGTGTTGTTGAGCTGGATGAGCGATGAGGCGAAATCGCGGTTCACGGCGCGGAACTCCCTCCGTTGGCGGTGCGGAATTAACAGTACGACCATACTACCGTTAACGCCGCAACGGGGACAACCAAGCTACGGGTCATTGCTTTGTTTGGACACATTTCCGCAGCTCATATGTACCCGCAACCGGCGGTTGTCAAAAATCTCACTAGAATAGGTGGCATGTTTTTGGCGGTGGCGGATAGATTTTTAACTGTGCAAGGCGCCTTAAGAACAAAAACGGTCCGGCGGCACGGCTGGCATCACATAGGAGGAACCATGAATGTAGAAACTGCGCAGCGGCTCGCCGACCTTCGCCGCAGCAAAGGCTTTAGTCAAGAAGGGCTGGCACGAAAGCTGGGACTGTCGCGCCAGGCGGTCAGTAAATGGGAGCGCGCGGAGAGCTCGCCCGATACCGAGAACCTGATCTCGCTCGCCAAACTCTATGGTGTGAGCCTGGACGAGCTGCTCAATCCGAGCGACGAGATCGAGGACGATATCGAGTTTGAGAACGAGGACCGCGCTCGTCAGCGCGAGGCCGAGGCGGCAGAGCGCGCACGCACCCATGAGGCGGCGGCACGAGCTACCGAGGCGGCAACGCAGGCAAGTGACGCGGCAGCCAAGGCGGCGCAGGCGGCAAGCTGGAGTGCGCAGGCTGCCAATGCGGCGACGGCTCAGGTGACGGGTACCGGTGCGGCTGGTCCGACTCCGGTGAAGGGTCCGTTCCAGTCATTCCCGTATTGGGCCGTGTGCTGGCTGCTGTTCTTTTTACTGATGTTCCTGTTTGGTGCCGGCCCCTTTGCTGCGCTGATCTTCTTCACGATTCCCATCTATCACTGGGTGGCGCGTGCACTCGATGGCGATTGGGCGCGCGGGGATATTCAGGTTGGTCCGGCACCGGTGGCGGTCAGGGCCCAGGGGAAGGATACTTCTGCGGAACCTGATGCTGACGTGGCTACCGCGGCCACCGCTGAGCCATGTGCCAAAGAAGGTGACGAATGATGAAGCTTTCGCATGAATCCAAGCTGCGCCTGGGCGTCGGCATCGGAGCGTTTGTACTGATTATCGGGCTTGTTTTTGGCGTTTCGCGGACTTTGATTCATTTTGATGGCCCGTGGGATCTCGACGATGTTATACCCGGCTTGTCCGGTATGGACGACGTGGTTGATGACGACGATTTTATGAACGATGGCGGTAACTATTCCGCTCGGCCTCAGCAGCTTTCGTGTACGACCTTTGATGCCGATGAGTTTCGCTACCTCGATTTCGATATCGATGCGGCTACGGTGGACGTCAAGGTTATTGATGGTAACAAGGCTCGCGTTATCGAGCGGGGACGCGTTGCCAATGGTATGGATGCCTCCAAGGCCGCGACGCAGAACATCGCATCCGTCGAGGACTCGACGCTCAAGGTTTCCCAGTTTGGAAGTGATGACGGTAAGGCAATCGATCGCTCAGTTACGGTCGAGCTGCCGCGCCGTGTTGCCGAACATCTGAAGGGAGTCAACGCGCACGTGGGCTCGGGTGATCTGCAGATTGTCGGTGTCATCTGTGATGGTTTCGACCTTTTCCTGGGTGCGGGAGATGTAGAGTTTACGGGCAGCGTGACTGATGCGCTCAGTGCTGAGGTCGGTTCGGGCGATGTGACGTTCGAGCTCTACCAGGCCCCCGCGAAGTCGATGGACGTGAGTGTGGGCTCGGGCGATGTGGAGATGATGGTTCCGAACTCGACGGGCTTTAAGGCGAGCCTCACCTTGGGTAGCGGTGACTTCGAGAGCGATTTCCTTCCGCTTGGCTACGATGGCGAGACCATTTTGAATCTTGAATTCGATAACGGCGATAAGTCTGCTACGTATCGTTTTGAGGTCGGTTCGGGCGACATGTCGTTTGATTCGGAGTAGTGAGGCAGACAAAAGCCTAGGCGAAGATATAGACGCGCTCTTTGATGAAGGCGCCGAAGCCGAGATCGGCTCCGGCGCCTTTGCCTTTACAATGGGGACATGGAACAGATTATCTTGAACATACTCGAGGCCCTGCGTCGCGGCGAGACCGTGGACGACAAAGCGCTCGTCAAACTGATACATGCCGAGGCGCGCCGTGAGGGTGCCGACAAACGCGATTTGGCCAAGCGCCGTCTGCTGCCGTTCTACCAGCGGGTTAAACGTGAGGAGCCGGTTCGGTGGGCTGCGTGGAATGTCGATTCCGATCTGGAGCGTCAACTGCTGCAGGTCCTGCGTATGAAGCCGCGCCGAACGGCCTCGGGCGTGGCGACCATTACCGTCATTACCAAGCCCTGGCCATGCTCGGGCGATTGCCTGTTTTGCCCCAACGATCTGCGCATGCCCAAGAGCTATCTGCACGCCGAGCCGGCATGCGCCCGTGCGGAGCAAAATTGCTTTGACCCGTATCTGCAGGTGAGCGCCCGTTTGACGGCGCTTTCGCAGATGGGGCATGCGACCGATAAGATCGAGCTCATTGTGCTTGGCGGTACCTGGAGCGACTATCCGGAAGGCTATCAGACATGGTTTATGTCGGAGCTCTTCCGCGCGCTCAATGACGATGCCGTCGCCGGCGTGGCGGCCAACCCCATGTTGGCACGTCCGGGCATCAGCCGTGCCGAGGCGGGGCGTCTGCTCGATGACGCTCCCGCCGATGCCCTGCCGCCTGTGGTAGCAAAGCGCCGTGAGCGCTATCGGGCCGCCGGCATTGCGACAGACGAGGTCGAGCTTGCTGCCGGCGTTGCCGACGAGCAGGGGCGTGTGGATGCTGCCGTGGGCGGCTATAACCGTGCGGTGCGTCGTCTGTACGGTCCCGGTACGCCGTGGGGCGAGGTCACTGAGTGGCAGACGGCAACGATGGAGGAGCTCGAGCGTCAGCAGCGCATCAACGAGACGGCGAAGCATCGCGTGGTGGGACTCGTTATCGAGACGCGCCCCGATGCCGTAACGCCGCAGGCGCTTACGCTCATCCGCCGCCTGGGCTGCACCAAGATCCAGATGGGTATCCAGAGCCTCGACCAGCACCTGCTCGATATCAACGAGCGTCGCATTTCGGTGGCGCAGATTGAACGGGCGTTTTCGCTTGCGCGCCTGTTTGGCTTTAAGATCCACGCGCATTTTATGCTTAACTTGCTGGGCGCCGCGCCCGAGGGGGACAAGCTCGACTACGAACACTTTATGACCGAGGGCGCCTTTATGCCCGACGAGGTCAAGGTCTATCCGTGTGCGCTCATCGAGGGCTCGCGTCTGGTGGGCTGCTATGAGCGCGGCGAGTGGCGTCCCTATACCGAGGAAGAGCTGCTCGATGTGCTGGCCGACGACATCGTGGTGACGCCGGCGTTCTGCCGTATCAGTCGCATGATCCGCGACTTTAGTTCCGACGACATTATGGTGGGCAACAAGAAACCCAACCTGCGTCAGCTCGTTGAGAACCGCCTAGCTGCTCGGGGTGACGGTGCGACGGTGCGCGAGATTCGCTATCGCGAGATCAGCACGGCGGGCGCCGACTTGGATGAGCTGACCCTTGACGAGGAGGTGGCGTACGAGACGCCGGTGACGCACGAGCGCTTTTTGCAGTGGGTGACGCCGCAGGGCAAGATCGCGGGCTTTTTGCGGTTGTCGCTGCCCGACCATTCGTTTGTTGCCGCGCACGCGGACGAGTTGCCGACGACGCCGGACGAGGCGATGATTCGCGAGGTGCACGTGTATGGCATGGCGGCACGCGTTGGTGATCAGGGCCAGGCGGCCCAGCACCATGGACTGGGTCGGTCGCTGGTGGAGCGTGCATGCCATATTGCTCGGGACGCGGGCTATACGCACATCAACGTGATCAGCGCAATTGGTACGCGCGAGTACTATCGTCACCTGGGTTTTTGCGACCATGGTCTCTATCTGCAAAAGGAGCTCTAGATGAACAAGCCAAGTGTTTCTGCCGGCGTCGTTGCCGGCGTTGCCCTGGGAGCCGCGGCGCTTGGTGCGGCCGCCGTTGCTGTTCGTGCTGCCTGTCTGCAGGTTGCGCGAACCCGCAATGGGTTGGCGCGTGTAAAGCGCGTGCACGATGAACGCGGCGATGAGATTCGCGTGTTGGTGCAAGGCGGCGTCTACCAAAGCGCAAGCTACGTTGGCGAGCGTTGGGCAGAGCCCATCTTTGCGTACTATCGTGCGTTTGACGATGTGTTTGAGGCCGAGGGCGCGATGCGTGACGCTTATGGTCACGGTATCGACCGCATGCTTATGATGGGCGGTGGTGGGTTTGCCTATCCCAAGTTCGCGCTGATGTCGCACGAGGGCTTGCGCATGGACGTCATCGAGTATGACGGAGAGATTACGCGCCTGGCGCGCCGCTGGTTCTACCTAGACGAGCTGGAGCGCGCGGCGGGCGATCGCCTGCGGGTGATAACCGCTGAGGCTCGCTCGTATCTGGGTGTGACGAGCGTGGGCCATCGTCGCTACGACGTGGTCGTGAGCGATTGCTTTGGTGGTGCCGAGCCCGTGCGCGAGCTGGCGACCGTTGAGGCGTTGCGTCTAGTGCGGGGCGGCCTGAACCCCGGGGGTATCTACGTGGCCAATATCGTGAGCGCAAACGAGGGGAGCGATGTGACGTTCCTGCGCGATTGCGTTGCCACGGCACTCGAGGTGTTCGCTCGCGCCTGGGTGGTGCCTTGTGGCGATACGGAGTTCGGCGGCGAGGAGAATTATCTACTCATCGCCAGCGACGGCGACTACGCCTTTGCCGAAGCTGTGCCCTTCGACACCGACTTCCTCGGCACCGTCCTTCACGACAAGTAAGTCTCCCCGTCCCAAAAAGACTGGTCTTAGGCGTGGTCGCGCCAGCTGCGGACACGCTGCTTCATGTCTTCGATGTCGAGCACGCCTTCGGCAAAGCCTTTGCGCACGAGCTCTTCTGGAACGAATTCGTCGTACCGATCAAAGTAAGGCACCTCGCCGGGATAGACGAGGTCGATGGGGTCGAAGTCCTTTTCGGCCTCGGCTGCGAGCACTTCAAAGAACGTCTCCTCGTCGGCCTTCATCTTAAACTGCATAAAGTACGGGCGTGACGGGTCGAGTCCGCGAAGGCCCAACTCAGCGGCGCATTTAATCTTGAGCATGCGCTCGAGCGCCAAAAAGGCGTAGCTGCCCAACCAGGGGAAGAGCACCCAGGTGTCGCCACCCAGGTTGATGAGCGGCTTAGTTCCCGCGCCCGAAATCTCGGCCGTATGGCGAGCCTGCGCCAGACGGGCCCGCGCGTTACCCATCAGGTACGGATACGCCGCGTGCTCGTTGAGCGCCTTGCGCATACGCTCGAGTACGTGTGTATTGATGTCTCCGGGGCAGTCGCCAAAGTAGGCCGGCACCCGGCCCTTGACCTGCGTGGCAAAGACGGTGTGACGCTTCCAGTCCACTTCCTCGACAATCCAGCAATGGCCGGCGATGGCAATGCGCTCACCGGGCGGGGGCGGGTTGACAATCGTGCCCAGCTCGGCCGATTCGCTGCGAACGGTGAACTCCTCGTTTTCCTGGAACACGGCGTAGAACTTAAAGTTGTTGATGATGCGCTCGCCCGCGAGACCCACGATGAGCCCGCCGCCCTCGGTGACTTGGATATGGTCGATCTTAATGAGGTGACGCAGCAACACGCGATAGTCATCGGCCGAGATGCGATGGAAATAGCTGAGTGTGAGCACGCGCTGGGCAAGCTCTGCCGGCGTGAGTTCGCCGGTGCTGGCAAGCGTCGACATAGTCTGGTGATAGAGCAGGCTGTAGGGGAGTCGATCGAGCTCGGGCGGCTCGACCCACTTTTCCTCGCGATAGAGTTGTACGAGCGCGATACCCTGCAGGAGCTTCCAGGGAATGGTTTCGGGCATCATCGTGCGCGGCTCGGGTTCTTCCTCGCGCATGACAAACCACATCTCGGGCGGAAGGTCGCGGCGTCCCGTGCGCCCCATGCGCTGCAAAAAGGAGCTGACGGTAAACGGCGCGTCAATCTGGAAGGCGCGCTCCAGGCGGCCGATATCGATACCGAGCTCCAGCGTAGAGGTGGTGACGGTTGTCTGCGTCTGCTCCTCGTCGCGCATGAGCTCCTCGGCCGTCTCGCGCAGCGATGCCGAAAGGTTGCCGTGATGGATTAGAAAGCGGTCGGGCTCGTGTCGACTTTCGCAGTAGCTGCGCAGCATGGAGCACACGGCCTCTGCCTCCTCGCGCGAGTTGGCAAAGACCAGGCACTTGCGGCCGCGCGTATGCTCAAAGATATAGCCCATACCGGGGTCGGCGTTGTCGGGCGCCGTGTCGGTGGGGTTGAGAAGCGCCTGCTCGGTCGCTCGTGGGATGTCGACTTCGCCCTCGGGGGCCGAGGAAGTGCGACGGTCTTTGGGAGCGGCCTTGCCCCGTGCCCGCTCACGACGTTGACGGCGCTCCTCTTGTGTGAGCTGCCCGCTGTGACGCATGTCTTGGGCGCCGGCGGGCAGTGCCGTGGGCGCCACCGCCTCGATGCGCTCGCATGCGAGCACTTCGGCTTCCTGCGGACCTGTACTCGCGAATCCTCGCTGCTGCGCCTGGGGACCCGAGTTGTAGAAGTGCTCCATGGAGATGCGCCACACGCGGCGCGGCTCCTCAAAACGTGGGATGACGCAGTTGCGTCCCGTCCCCTGCGACAGGAAGGCGCCCGTGCGCTCGGGGTCGCCGATGGTTGCCGACAGACCGATGCGGCGGGGCTGCACGCCTGCCATGCGCGAGAGCCGCTCGATAAGGCAGAGCGTCTGCCCGCCGCGGTCGCCGCGCATGAGCGAATGGACTTCGTCGATAACCACATAGCGCAGGTCGCAGAACATACGAGGGATCGCCATGTGCTTATGGATCAGGAGCGCCTCGAGTGACTCGGGCGTAATCTGCAAGATGCCGCTCGGTTTTTTGATGAGCTTAGCCTTGTGCGACTGCGAGACATCGCCATGCCAGTGCCAGACAGGGATATCGGCTTCTTCGCACAGATCGTTGAGGCGGACGAATTGGTCATTGATGAGCGCCTTGAGGGGGCCAATGTAGAGGGCGCCCACGCTTGCGGGCGGGTTCTCCCAAAACTCGGTCAGGATGGGAAAGAAGGCTGCCTCGGTTTTGCCAGATGCCGTGGAGGCCGTCAGGAGCACATTGTCTTGCGTGTTGAAGATGGCATCTGCCGCCGCAACCTGGATGGAGCGCAGGCTCTCCCAATCGTGGGAGTAGATGAAGTCTTGGATAAACGGGGCGTAGCGGTCAAAGGCGTTCACGAGGCCTCCTTTCAAAAGCGAATCTCTCAACGCGGCGGGCAGTGGCTTGCTGCATTACCGCTTCAACGTTTGCCCAGATAAAACCTGCCAAAATAAACCTATCCCTTTTTGGTAGGTTAGATGGTGAATTCGGCGAAGTTACGGTCGCCGCCTGCGGTGCCGGTGTCGCCTGTTGCTGCTGCCGGCGCCAGCGCGTCGCCGCCGACGCTTTGCAGCAGCTCGGCTACGTTGGCGTCGGGGTTCTGGCATAGGATGTCGAGCAGCTCGATAAAGTCGCGAATGACTTCACGCGGCGTCAGATGTGTGTCGGCTCCCACACGACCGAACTCGATCTTGAGGAAGTCCACCAAGTCGTTCTCGGTAAGCGTGGGCGTCCAGCCAAAGTAGCCGGCGTGAATTTGCATGAGTTTTTCGATCAGCACCAGCAGCTCCTCGTAGGTGAGTGGCTGCAGACGGATGATGGGCGCGAGCATGTCCTTAAGGTCCTCGCGTGCAAAGCGGCCTTGAGCGAGTCGGCTGCGCAGGGCCTCGTAGGAGAACACGCCGCGGCGGCGGTCTTCGATGGAGGTTGGCGTGCCGCCCATGATCATGCCCAGGTACTGCGCCTTGCCCTGGAGCGTGTCGTTGTACATGGTCAGGATCTTCTCGTAGTTGTACTGGCGCGTGATGGCGTTGGGAATCTTATACAGATTCACGAGCTCGTCGATGAGCACCAACATACCCTTGTAGCCGCTGCAGACCAAAAAGCGTGCAATGAGCTTAACGTAGTCGTACCAGTCGTCATCGCTGATGATGGTCGAGGAGCCCAGCTCAGCGCGTGCCTCACTCTTGGTGCGGTATTCGCCGCGAATCCATTTGGTCACGCGGCTCATAGCTTCTTCGTCGCCCTCGGATACGGCCGCGCGGTAGCGGTGGAGCATGCGGGTGAAGTCGAAGCCGTGGACCATTTCCTCGAGCGGGGCCAGTTGGGCATTGACGGCAGATTCGTCGGCGTCGGCACAGGAGGCGACCCAGCGATCGAGGATTAGGTTGAGCGCACCGCCCTCGGGGCGCGTTTTAGTCGATATGTTACGGATGAGCTCACGGTAGGTGGCAAGGCCCTGTCCCTGGCCGCCCTGCAGGCGGCGCTCAGGGGATAGGTCGGCATCGGCGACGACGAATCCCTCGCCCATGGCGTGCGTGCGGATGGTCTGGAGCAAAAAGCTCTTGCCGGCTCCGTAGCGACCGACCAGAAAGCGGAAGCTTGCGCCACCGTCGGCAATGAGACTCAGATCGGTGAGCAGGGCGCGGATCTCGACCTCGCGCCCTACGGTGATGTAAGGAAGGCCGATGCGCGGGACCACGCCGCCCTTGAGCGAGTTGAGAATGACGGCAGCGACGCGCTTGGGCACGCGGGGTGCTGCGGATGCGGTATCACTCATGGTCTAGGTATCCTCTCACGTCTGCTTCGTAGTCCTCAATAATCTGCGGCCCTGCCGCGCTAAATTCAATTACGGTGTCGCCCACCAGGTCAAAGAGCGCCTCGTTGATGGTATCGACGAGCATGTCCTCGCTCTGCCCCGATTGCACTACCGCCGATTCCGCCTGTACTGCGTTGTGCTCGAGCAGTGCGCTGAGATAGGCGTTTGCGGCAGGCGCGAGTTCGTTTGTGGCGTCAGCGGGCGCAGCAGCTGCGAACGCGGGCGTCGGCGCAAGAAGCGGTGCCACGACACCAAACTGTTCGGTGGATATGGTCGGCTCGTCGGTCAAGTCCTGCCGAATGGGTGCCACGACCGGTTCGACAATCGCGTCGGCTACGGGCTCGGCTTCCGGTTGCCCTGAGCCCGCTGCCTCGGCTTCTGCGGATGCGTCGTCCTCGCGCTCTTCGTCGATCAAAAGCGCTTCGCGCGTTTGCGCAGCGGCGCTCCGAATGTGCCCCAGCTGACTCAGATCGATATCGATCTTGACGGGCTGGTGTGCGGCGTCCCACGAAAGCCATGCCACAATCTCGTCATCGATAATCTTGGCCAGATATTTGGGGACCTTTTCTTCCTTAAGGGGATGGGCGGGGTCCAGCGCCAGGCGCAGGCGTTGGTCGCAGGCGCGCATCATTTCACCGAGCTTGCTGCTCTTTTGCCTACTACCGTGGATACGCATGCATTCCCAAAAGCCGTTTTGGCAACGGTAGATATGGATAGGATCCAGGCGGTATTCGCAGTCCTCGTGGCGCTCGGGCGCAAAGAATACGGCCGAGGCAAACATGGTGTAGGGCATGGCCGTCTCCTCCCCAAATAAACTCGCCACGATGCCGGTCTTTCGGTGCGTGTCATAGTAGCGCGCCGTACGGACATACACGGCGCATGCCACGTGGCGCAGATCGCGGTGGTGGCTGCGGTCGAGCCGCGAGTTACTTAGGTTGTACGTGGAGAGGGCGTTGATGGCGGCCATGAGTCGCTCCTCGCGCATCTCGTCGGGCGGAAGGGGGAGCGTGGGCTCGGAGGTTTTGCGACGCTTGGGGGTCTGGCCGGACGGTGCCGGTGCTGGTACAAGGTCTCGTGCCGCGCGCCGCAGCTCGATAAGGGCGTTATCGAACATGACGGTTTTAGAGTCGCGAAGCAGCTTGGGGTCGAGCCCGTGGAATACGGCGTAATCCTGCAGCCACACGCGTGCAAATCGGTCGATGCCGGGCTCGAAGGCGCGATAGACATCCCAAAAAGCCTTGATCTTGTTAAAACCGTCGAGCGGGTCATCTACGCCAATGCCGCAAATCAGCTCATAGAGATACAGAAAGGCAAAGGACGTAGACGTTTCCTCGACGGTTCCGCGGCGCACTTGGGCACGCCAGGTAAAGTAGCCGCGCAACTGCCGGTCGCTCATGGCGTTGTAGGTGGGAAAGTACGACTTAAAGGTGCCGTTGTAGGGACAGTCGTCCTCAAAGTCGGCCATCAGCAAGCCTTGGCGGTAGAAAAGCTCGGCCTCCGATAGCCAGCGGCCCGCGCCGCCCTTGGGGTCATCCTGCCAGCGCGATATCTCGCGCATTTTACGGTACTGGTCGGGGAGGAAATTCTGCATCTGTCGGCCGGTTTTGAGAATCGGCTCGTCTGCGTAGATTTCGTTTGAGAAGCGGGCGGACTGATGGGTCCGGGCCTCGGCCATAATGCGCTCGATGAGCATCTTGATGTCCTGGTCGGCCACCGCTTCTCCTCTCCTAACGCAGCTTCGGTGACCTCATATCATAGCACAGCATCAAACAGGTGTTCGAGATACTGCTGCGTAGATAGATTTAGAACAGGAGGGCGTAGATGACGGCGATGACGACGGAGGGGAGCATATTGGCCGTGCGGAAGGTCTGAGGACGGATGAGGTTGACGCCGACGCAGAAGATGAGCATGGAGCCTACGAGCGAAAGGCTGTCGAGGGCTGCCGTAGTCATGATGGGGGAGAGTGCGCCGGCAAACAGCGTGATCGTCCCCTGGAACACGGCGACGGGCAGGGCGGAGAAAATGCAGCCGCGGCCAAGCGACGCCGTCATGGTGCAGACGATGATGCAGTCCAATGCGCCTTTCAGGGCAAGCGTTGACCAGTCACCGAGCAGACCGTCCTGGATCGATCCCACAATGGCCATGGCGCCGATACACACGGTGAGTGAAGTCGAGACAAAAGCGTTGGTGAACTCGTTATCGCCCTCACTGCCGGTCTTGCGCTTGAGCCATTCGCCAAGGTTCTCGATGGCGGCTTCCAAGTTGACGGCCTCGCCGATGAGCGAACCGAGCGCAAATGAGACGATGAGCATGGTGGTGCCGGTGGTCGCTAGCGCCTTCCCATCGATAAGGAGCATCTTTTGCATGGTGCCGCCAAGGCCGATAAACAGGACGCACAGCCCCGATGCTTTCATGAGCGTGTCTTGGATGCGCGGTGTAATGAAGCGGCCGCCCGCTAATCCCAAAAGACCGCCCGCAACTAAAAGCACAACGTTGATGATTGTTCCCAAGCCCGGCATGAGCCCTCCTGTATTGATGCCAACGTGGCAATCGTAGCAGAACGAAATGCGAGGTACATCGCGACTCATCTAATACGTTGTATAAGTGGTATTAGGAATGATGCGCGGCATTTAAGCCTCAGGTGGTTGTCGGGACATAGGGATAGTATTCAAAGCGCAGTGTCATAAGCCGCTGTGGGGATTCAATAGCCGCGGCGATGATATTGGCATCGCGGGCACGATCAAACCCTTCGAGTTCGATCTGATACGAGACGTCTTGCATAATGTCCAGACGTCGCCAGGCCAGGAGTGTGTCGCCATCGAATTCCAAGGTCTTGCCTCCGTCTGGGGGAACGGCGTATAGGCGCAGCTTGGCGGTGGTTGCAGGGTCGACAACCGTGATCTTTTTAATTTCGTTTCGAGTATTCTTGGCGCCCAACAAGGTGAGCAGTGTTGGGGCCACGACCTCGCCCGATGGCAAAAAGACGACTTCGATGGATTCAGGAAATGCGATGATAGCCGACTTGCGGACGGGCTGATTGGCGGCGGCAACTTCGATGTTCGCAGCGTCGATGACCTCTGTGTGGTCGAGCGCGGCAAGCACGCAGCAGTTACCTTCATCGATCTCTTGAGGATCAGCAAGCCCCAGACTGTTCGCGAGCTCGGGATCGTTTGGATCGGCAGCGGGCTCATTCGGCGCTTCGAAAGAAGCTGGGACGCTGTTTGTCGGCGACGGCGTGTCGCCCGCACCTGCTTCTTTGTCCGCGCTCTCTTCTTGTATGGTTGCGTTGATGGGTTCGTCGTTTGAGGGGAGCGTCTTGGCGTCAAGCGCGGAAGGAAGAATTCCGATGGCTCCGGATCCGTTCCACTCCATTTCGAGAAGCGCCGGGTCGGCAAGAATGCGTTGCCTGCTTTGCGCGTGGGCATCGATTTCAATAGGGCCTGCCTCTATCCCTCGTGTAAGGCTGAGTGATCCGGCTGGCTTCTCGAAATGAGCGTCTGTGTCTTTGGTGCTGACGGCGTAGAACAGCAGGGACGCTTCTCCCGCCGCGATAACATCGGTGTCGGCTTTGGTCAGCCGCAACGATGCCGTGAATGAGAGGGTGGGCTGCGTGTCGTCTGCATTCGCGGCGGCGCAGCCCAGACATATACCGCCTCCTTTCTCGAAAAACGCACCGTCGAAGGCGACCTTCGCTCCGTTCGCCGAGTCATCGACCGAAGCGATGTCGATGCGCAGCTCTAAATTGCATGGATCGCCATCTGCATCGAGCACAACCGAGCGCCACGTGCAGACGGCGCACCCCGCCTGGGAGCCGTTTGCCTTGTTCGAACGCTTGATATCCACGACTATCGAGCCGTCCGTATTACGACGAAGGCATCCCGAGGTTGAGATCGCGGCCTGTGCGATCGAAAAACGCTTGCACGCAATGGCGCTCGACGGATTTGGTGCGGAACTTAGGGCTGCTGGTAAGGAGTCTGCCATGACGGGAGTCGCCCAAGCGGCGACAGGCGTTCCGGTTGCGAGCGCGCCACAGAGTGCGACGACGGGCAAAAGGTTCTTCGATGCCATGGGGTCTCCTTAGCTAATTTAGTGCGGCCTGTCCGTGTTTTGTTTCTGGCTACGTTTGATGTGCAGACCGAGGCCGGCGGTTCCCGCGCCTGCTGCTGTGGCGCCTGCTGCCAAGAGCCATCGTCTGTCGCCTGTCTGCGCCAACGGTTCTTCGCGGTCGCCGCGGTCGAGCTCCGAGAGGTCGACCGTCACTTGCGTGGCGGCCTGCGCCTGTTCTTGCTGGGCAAAGGCCATGGCTGGCCCAAACGCTAGGATGCTGACGGCGGCGGCCAGGGCGACGGCCTTATGCCGTGTGCGCACCGGGCTCGACCGTCCAGGTGATCGTTGCAACCTGATCGCCTTCGCCGGTTACGCGGAAGATGTCGCGCGTGACGCGGGCGACGTTTCCGCTTGTCTTGAGCTTAATTTTGTCCTTGCCGCCGGCAATGCCCTGGTAGCCCATGTCGAAGGCTGCATTCTTGGAAAGATCGAGGCCCGTCCCCTGCATTGCGGCGCTGGCGTTCTGGAGCGCGCCGTCGGGGCCAACCTTAAAGTCGATGGAGTTCTGTGCGGTTCCGGCTTTGGCGTCGGCAGCAATGGTCCAGGTGTTCATGGCGTCGATCTTCATGTTGGTGACATGGATGCCGTAGGCCGAATGATTGTCGATGGTGGTCGCGTCTTCTGAGGGGCCCTGAAGCGTGCCGTCGGCCTTGGCGACGAAGGGAATAACCGTCGGAACTTTGAACTCAACGTTGTCGATCTCGGTCCTGACCATTACTTTCGTGGTTCCAACGCGCCCGGCTGCCATAGCTGGCGTCGGGGCGGCGCCCATTGCGAGCGCGAGCGCGAGCCCTGCACCCACGACGAGCGCTCTGGCTCCGTTCATATTCCTGGTGATGTCCATGGTCGTTCCTTTCTATTCGCCGCGGGCCGTCCCCGCGATGATTGGACGAATGCTGGTGAATCGCGTGCGGTGCCGCGTCGACCGGAAAGCTAGTTCTCGGCTTGCTCAACCCGTACCTTGACACGTGTCGGATTGCCGTGGCTGTCGAGGGTCTTTGTATCGAGTGCCTGGATCTCGATGTACGCCTCGCCTTCTTTGATGTCGCCGGCGGGGCACGTCTCGATTGTCTTGCCGGTCTCGACCACACCGGATTCGTACATGGTCTCGTCGTTTTGGATGACGCGGAATCGCTGGGGAAATTTATTGTCTTGGACGTTTTGCACGTTGACGCGCAGCTTGCCGTCCTCCTGCAGCTGGGCGACCGGTGCGACCGAAATCGTCATCATGTTGTCGCGGACGATGGCGTCGAGCTCATCTTGGATTTCCTGGCGCGTTTTGCCCTCCGCCGTCGTAACCGAAGCGCCCGCTTCGGGTACGGGCTGCGACTGCCAAGCGTATAGTCCTACGGCGACAAGGGCGCAGACGATGGCCAAACAGGCAACGATGAGCTTCTTGCGACGACCCAGGTCTGCAAAGTGGGGTGGCTTCTTCGCACTCATGCGGCATCCTTGGCGGTATAGATGCGCGCAAAGGTGGACGGGTCCGCTCCAAAGAGCATGTGAAGCATCAGGCGGCGCGAGTAGACAAGCTCGTCGAAGTCGGGAGGAAGCTCGATGTCGTGGATATGCGCGATGTGGTGGGCGAGCGCCGAGAACGACTCGGGGTCGCAGATCACATCGGTGGTAACGTGGTAGACCGCCGTATCGGGGAATGCCTCTTCGTCGAAAGGCAGGAGATGGGGATCGTCGTCGACTTCGATGGCGATGCCGTACTGGGGCCAGTAATATGCCATGGGAACCTCCCTGCTTCTGGGCCAAAACTTCTATCGGTTTTGGCTGTCGACGCCGACCGTATCAGCCGCTACTTGACCAATTTCTGACCAAATGCTTGACGGATTGGCGTCTCCGCAGGTAAAAGGCGGCAAAAAATACTCCAACTTTTTTCGAGCGACAATCGCGCGGTCGGCGACGGCGGGGCCATATGTGTCAAAAGCATCGTCTGCCGAGGAAATCAAGCCGCTCGCCGAATTGCACGAACGTAAAAAACGCCAATTATGGAGACGGTCTCGAACACGTCGACGAAACGATGCGGTAACATCTCCCTGCAAACACTGTAGTTAGCTAAAGGGGGAGTTCGCGTGTCTGCAACCATCAAACCCTTCACCGACGAGTTCGAAGAGTATGGTCGCGATGAGTCTCGCGCATCGGGCGAGGCCTCGAGCATCTCGTTTCCGACAACGGAAGACGAGGTCCGTGCCATTTTGGAAAAGCTCCATGCCGAGCGTGTTCCGGTAACGGTTCAGGGCGCCCGAACCGGCCTTGCCGCCGGCGCCGTGCCCCACGGCGGGCATATCCTCAATACTTCCCGTATGAATCGCTATTTGGGCCTTCGCCGCGATGAACAAGGCCAATTTCTGCTGCGCGTGGAGCCGGGCGTTGTGCTCTCGGAGCTGCGCAAGCAGCTGAGCAAGAAGGTGCTGCCGACCGCTGGTTGGGACCAGGCATCGCTTGAGGCCTACGAGGAGTTCCAAGAGGCTCCCGAGCAGTTTTTTCCCACCGATCCCACCGAGGCGTCTGCCTGTCTGGGCGGCATGGCGGCATGTAACGCCTCCGGTGCCCGCAGCTACGCCTACGGCCCCATGCGCCCACATATCACGGGACTCCACGTCGTGCTGGCTGATGGCGATTTGCTTGAGCTTCGGCGCGGCGAGGCTTTTGCCCAGGGCCGCCACCTGTCGCTCGTGACGGCAGCGGGCCGTACACTCGAGCTCGATCTTCCCGGCTATACCATGCCCAAGACAAAAAATGCTTCGGGCTATTTCGTTGCTGACGATATGGATGCCATCGATCTGTTTATCGGTGCGTGTGGCACAATCGGCGTCATCACCGAACTCGAGATTGCCCTGCAGGTGGCACCCGCGGTCGTTTGGGGCGTGAGCTGCTTCTTCGACAGCGAAGACAAGGCCGTGTCCTTCACCGATTCTGTGCGTCCCGTTCTGTCCCACGCGGCTGCCATCGAGTATTTCGATGCGGGCGCCCTGGATATCCTGCGTCGTCAGCGTGAGCAGTCGACCGCGTTCGCCTCGCTGCCGGCGCTCGACAAAGACGCCAAGGTCTGTGTCTACGTGGAGCTCGACTGCGACGACGAAGCCCAGGCGACTGAGGAGCTGTATCACTTGGGCTGGGTGCTGGAGCTTGCGGGCGGCCGCGACGATGCGACATGGGTCGCGCGCACCGAGGTCGATCGCGAATGCCAGCGATTCTTCCGCCATGCGGTGCCCGAGAGCGTCAACATGCTCATCGACGAGCGTCGCCGCACGGATCCCACCATCACCAAGCTGGGCTCGGACATGTCGGTGCCCAACGCGCGCTTGGCCGATGTCATCGCCCTTTATCGCCGCACGTTGGCCGAAAGTGGGCTTGAATCTGCCGCCTGGGGGCACATCGGTAACAACCATCTGCATGTGAACATTCTGCCGCGCGATGCGCAGGATTACCGCCGCGGCGGAGAACTCTTTGCCCAGTGGGCTTCCGAGGTCACGGCCATGGGTGGCGCCGTCTCCGCCGAACACGGCGTCGGCAAGATCAAGGCGGGCTTCTTGGAGACGATGTACGGTCACGAGGCCATGGTCGAGTCGGCGCGGCTCAAGCTCCAGCTTGATCCTGCCGGGCAGCTGGGCCGCGGTAACCTGTTTTCGGAGAAGCTCTTGGATGAGCTCGTCCAGAAAGGGGGCGCGTGAAGATGAGCGATTTCCATATGGTGGTGTGCGTCAAGGCGGTGCCGGGAAGCACCGAGGTCAAGATGGACCCCAAGACCAATACGATTGTGCGCGATGGCAAACAGGCGGTCATTAATCCCTTTGACGCGAGCGCTTTGGAATGCGCGCTGGCACTGAAGGACGACTTTATCGGCTTTGGCATGGACGTGCGCGTAACGGTGGTGTCGATGGGCATCCCCGCGACCGAATCGCTGCTGCGCGACTGCATCGCCCGAGGCGCCGATGACGCACTGCTGCTGACCGACCGCGCCTTTGCAGGTGCCGATACCCTGGCAACCACCTATGCCCTCAAGTGCGGCATCGAGGCGCTCGACGAGGACTTCGACCTGCTCATCTGCGGCAAGATGGCGGTGGACGGCGATACGGCCCAGATTGGTCCCGAGCTTGCCGGTGCCTTTGAGATTCCCTGCGTGACCGACGTGAGCTGCGTGCAGAGCGCGGGCTTTACGACTTGTGGTTCACTGGCGCTTGTTCACGGCTGCGATGCCGGCGAGGAGACGGTCTATCTTGAGATGCCGTGTGCGTTGACGACCGCCAAGGAGATTGGCCAACTGCGCATGCCGAGCATTGCCGGTATTCGCGCGGCCGAGGAGGCGGACGTGCGCGTAGTCAACGCTGCCGACGTGCATGCCGACCCCGCGCGCTGCGGCCTTGCCGGCTCGCCGACACAGGTCGTGCGATCGTTTGTGCCCGACCGCGACCAAACGTGCGAGGCCGTTGACGGAACGGCGTCCGAGCAGGCGGCAAGACTTGCCAAGATTATCGAGGGGATGGCATAGATGAGCGGGCTGATTATCGATAGCGAAGCCTGTATCGGCTGCGGTCGCTGCGTTCGCGCCTGTGCCTCGGGCGGCATCGTAGTGGAAGGCGAGCGGCCCAACCGTTGCGCCCGCGTAACCGACGGCTGCATCCTATGCGGCGGGTGCGTCGACGCCTGCCCTGTCAACGCCATCTCGATTGAGCGTGACGAGGCCGCTGGCGCGGTGGACCTTGATGCATATCGAGACATTTGGGTATTCGTGCAGACCGACGAGCACGATACGGTGACTCCCGTTGCCTATGAGCTCATGGGCAAGGGACGCGAGCTTGCCGATGCTCGTGGTTGCCGTCTGGTGGCATTGGCCGGCATGAGCCCCGAGAGCTCGCTCAAGGACCTGGAGCATCTGGTTTGCGCCGGTGCAGACGAGGTCCTGGTCTGTCGCGACGAGCGTCTGCGCCAGAACGATGCGGAGGTTTACGCCCGGCTGATCTGCGATTTGGTGGCAGAGCGCAAGCCCGAGGCCATTCTGTACGGTGCGACCGCCTTTGGCCGCGAACTGGCACCCGGCGTTGCCGTGCGTTTGCAGACGGGCCTTACGGCTGACTGCACCGTACTTTCGATGGATACGGAGACGGGGCTGCTGCAACAGACGCGTCCGGCGTTTGGCGGCAACCTGATGGCCACCATCGTCTGCCCCAATCATCGTCCTCAGATGGCAACGGTGCGTCCCGGCATCTTTAAGGCGCCCGACTTTGACTACGGCCGCTCCGGCACGATCACCCAGATATCGCTTGCGGATGATGCTAAGGCTCGTGTCGAGATCTCGATTCCCGCCGAGGAGTGGGGGCAGCAGGCATCAATTGCCGATGCCGAGCGCCTGGTCGTGGTGGGTCGCGGCATTGGTTCCAAGAAAAACCTGCCGCTGATGCGAAGGCTCGCCGAGGCTCTGGGAGCCGAGCTTGGCTGCACGCGACCTGTCGTGGAGGCCGGCTGGTTGGAGTATCGCCATCAGATTGGCCAGACGGGCGTATCGGTTTCGCCCAAGATTCTCGTGAGTATCGGTGTTTCGGGCGCCATCCAGCATCTTGCCGGCATCGGTGGGGCGGAGTGCATTATCGCCATCAACGAGGACCCGGATGCCCCCATCTTTGGTGCTGCCCAGTATAAGGTTGTCGGCGATGCCGTCGAGGTCGTCGAGGAGCTGCTGGCCCAGCTTGAGCGCTAGGCGTGCGCCAACCAGTCGCGCGTCTCGTCCTTTAGGCGCTCCCAGGTCGCTTGCGTGGCGGGATCGGTAAAGGGGCGCGCAATGCCAAAGGGCGCGTCGAGCAGGCGGTAGATATCGCCCTGCTCACGCGCCAGCGCGCGGCTCGCTGGATAGACGAGCTCAAACATAAAGCAGATGAGTCCCACCAGGTAGTCTGCGGGCTCGTTGCGTTCATCGCGTGCGACGCAGCGGCGCTCGTCAAAGGCAGCGAGAGCCGGTGTCGAGAACCGGCTGGCGAGAAATGTGTCCTTATCAACCTTGAGGATGGTGTCGACGGTGCTGTCGGCGATGGTGCGCATAATGTCGATTTTGTCGCCATCGCGCACGATATCGCAGAAGCGCCGTGTGCGCTCGTCGAGTTGTGCCGGCAGGCGAAAGTCGCTGTGATAGGCGATGCTCGCGCGGATGAGCTCATCTTCTGCCGGATCATCGATAAAGTCGCGGATGCTCGTTACGGCGGGCGCATCGGCGGGGTTCTCGCCAAAGAGGATCCCGACGCCCAACGCTGCGTGGCTCATACTCTCGGCGTCCTTAAAGGTGTCCCAGCGCCGCAACTGTTCAAAGCGTCCCATATCGTGTAACAGGCCGCAAAGCCAGGCCAGGTCAATATCCTCTGTCGACCAGCCCTGCTCGCGCGCCACGGCATCGCATGCCTCGGCAACGTGGTACGTATGCTCGATTTTGAGCGCGATACGTGGATTGGCGGCATCGTAAGCATCGGTATAGCGTTTGAAGGCCGCGGTCGCCCGGCCCCGATCGATAGCTGTCATAATGACTTCCTAAAAAGCTGTGTCTTTCGATCCGGTGGCAATTGTAGGTGAACTCGGTTGCCACCGGGCGATGATTCTGCTGCGTCGTTGAATGCGGCTCGGAAATCTTGTCGGGACGAGGAACGCTATGGTGCTCAAAATCGTTAAAACCGTCTGGCCGGTGATGCTTACCTATGTTGCGATAGGCGCGCCGTGCGGAATGATTATGGCGCAGACGGGGATGGAGCCCTGGATGGTTTTTGCTCTGAGCAGCACGTTTGTGACGGGTAGCGGCCAGTTTATGGTCTGCAATCTGTGGCTGGCAGGTGTGCCTGCGGCATCGATCGTGGCGAGCGTCGCCGCAATCTCCTCGCGCTTTGCGCTTTATTCGGCATCAATCGCGCCCCATCTGAGGGGTGCCTCGAAGCGTCAGGCGCTGGCCGTTGCCGCGACGCTTACCGAGGAGGCATATGGCATCTCGCTTGCCAGGCTGGTTGAGGGGGAGGATTGGGGTCCGCACGAGTCCTTTGTGCTCAACGCGATCCTCATCGCGACATGGGGCGTTTCGTGTACGACGGGCGCCATCGTCGGTGCCGTTGTCGATGTTCCAACCGCTATTGCGGGTTTTGTCTGCACCTCGCTCTTTATTTGCCTGCTCTTTTCGCAGCGACTGTCGCGCGGTAATGTCGTGGCTGCCGTTATGGCTGCGGTGTCTGTCGCCATATGCAAGTTCTTGGGGTGGACGAATATCGCCGTGCCGGCAAGCGTGCTCGTCGGCGTTGCCGCGGCGCTTGCGTGCGATGCTTTCGCCGAAGGAAGGGGCGCTTGCGATGCCCGTTAATGAGTTTTTGGTCCTGTGGCTGTCGTCATGGGCGGCTATCGCGTTTTTCCGCATTGCCCCGGCGTTTGCCTTGCGCGGGAGAACGCTGTCGCCCCGCGTTACCGAGGCCTTGGGTTATATTCCGCCCGCTGCCTTTGCGGCACTGGTCGCTAACGATTTGATAAGCCCTGGCGCTTTCGACGCCGGCTTGTGGCAGGGCTTGATTCCTTGGATTGCGGCTGCCGGTGTCGTGGCGGTGGCAATCAAGACAAAGTCGATGTTGTGGTGCTGCGTCTCGGGCATCGTGTTCTATATCGTTTTGAGCTTCATATAAGAGCGGGGCACGTTTAGCGTCCCGGCGCAACGAATCGAATTTCTCACCGAGCCGGTCTGCTTCTTCTGGTACCATGTTCAGACTTTACTGTAGCAAAGTGCGACGTGGGCTTTTGTTCTGCGTCAGCGGAAATGGGGGGTTCATGGCACAGGAAGCGACCGCCAACGAGCAAAGGAAATTTAAGGTACCGCGCATCCCGGGTGACATCATGATCTATCCGATGATCGTTGGCCTTTTGCTCAATACCTTCTGCCCGCAGGTCTTTGAGATCGGCGGCTTCTTTACGGCTGCCTGCCGCGGTGGTTCCAACACCATCGTTGCCGCGATTCTGCTCTTCGTGGGCGCCGGCATCAGCTTTAAGTCCACGCCGGGCGCTATCAAGACCGGCATCGTCGTACTGATCCCCAAGCTTGTTGTTGCGGCGGCCCTTGGCTTGGGTGTGGCATATTTCTTTAA